>CAZWJZ010000319.1:0-5532 GCA_964634665.1 uncultured bacterium
GGGTTCTTGCGAACATCTACTTGGTTCAGAAGCAAGCCAAGAACTAAAACGAGCAACATCGCCTGAACAAAACGTTACGGCTACCACACCACCTTGCTTTATCTGGCATACTTTAGAAGACGCTTCAGTAGCCGTAGAAAACAGTCTTTTGTTTGCGCAAGCCTTAAGAGATAAAGGCTGCTCTTTAGAGTTACATATTTATGCCAAGGGCCCCCATGCGCTTGGTTTAAAAAGTGACTTTAAATGGTATGAGGATTGCCTAAGATGGCTTATAGCACTAGATTAACGGCTTCAAGCACAAGCTTAAAGGAAAGGAATAAACGATGATTGAACGCTCGAGCTTTAAAGATCGCTTGTCTGGAGTTGAGGTGACGCAGCACACCAACTACCGTGGTCACTCACATCATTTTTACTTTACTAATGACGGCTGGTATGACAATGACAAAAAACTAGCCTTTGCTTCTGACCGTAATAACCGCAGTAATCTCTATAGTTTAGATATTGCCTCTGGAGAGATTGAACAACTCACCGACCTAGAGCCCGTAGGCTTACCCAGAGAACTCGAGTTTACGCGTTCTTCGCTTAATAAAACAAATGATGAGATTTATTTTGTTCATGATTTAAACCTCATGGCGCTTGACCCGCATACAAAAAAACTACGTGTTTTGCATGAGATGGACCCCAAGTGGTGCGTTTCTATGACCAATGTTTCAGCTGACGGTAAGTATGTTTATTTTGGAACGTGGGAAGACCAGTCAGATAAGTTTGAAGTTGATTTATTGCGAGGCTATGTTGGTTTTAAAGAAACCCACGATGCCAAACCTTTAAGCCAAGTCGTGCGTGTTGCCGTAGATGGTAGTGGTGCAGACGTGGTATTTGAAGAGCACTACTGGATTGGGCATGTGAACACCTCACCCACTCAATCTCACTTGCTTACCTACTGCCATGAGGGTCCTTGGCAAATGGTTGATAACCGCATTTGGGGTTTAGATGTCAACACAGGTAAAAACTGGAAAATTCGTGAAACTGCTAACGGTGAGCATATCGGTCATGAGTATTGGTTAGCTGACGGTATTCACATTGGTTATCATGGTGGCCTAAGCGCCGACAAAGCCATTTTAGGTCAATGCCGCTTTGATAACACAGGTCATGTTGAAAATAGCTTTCCGGGTTGGACAGGGCATATTTACTCACGTGATGAAAAACTTATTGTTGGTGATGGCGGTAAACTCATAAGATTATGGCGCTGGGAAGGTGAGAACTACTCAGCACCCCGCGCACTCTGCCGTCATGATTCAGCTATGGGCATTCAACAAACTCACCCTCACCCGCGTATATCGCCAGATGGAACTTATGTTGTCTTTACCTCTGACCGTTCAGGTTACGGCAATGTTTATACGGTGCCCCTTGTAGAGTTTGACAGTTTACCCATCATAGAAGAGTGAACAAACTCGAGCTTCAAGCTGCCCATGAACTCTTGCAGCACTACAAACCTGCATCTGCTAAGTACGCTTTTAAAGCCAAGAGCTTAGCAGATGCAGAAGCTTGGCAAACCAAAACACGTAAAGCCTTTTCTGACACACTTGGCTTTCAAGATTTCTTAGCTTCATTAGAGGTTGAGATACTCGAGCGTGTTGATAAAGGTAGTTATATTCGTGAGAAACTCTTACTGCGTGTGGCAAAGCATAGTGTTATGCCAGTTTATTTGCTCATTCCTAAAAATCTTTCTCAGCCTGTAGCTAGTGTGCTTGCGTTTCATGGGCATGGCTACGGGGTTAAAGACATTGTAGGTATTTGGGAGGATGGCACTGACCGCGAGCAGCCTGACGGTATTTATAAAGATTTTGCGGTTGAGCTTTGCAAGCAAGGCTTTGCTGTGGCTGCGCCTGAGCTGTCTGGTTTTGGCGAGCGGCAAACAGATTTTTCTTACCTTAAACTTGGTCAGGGTACACCAACAAGCTGCATGCACGCAGCCATGCTAGCCTCTCATTTAGGGGGTTCTTTAGCGGGCATTCGGGTTCGTGATAGTCGAAAACTGATTGATTACTTAGCCACACGAAGTGAATTTGATACGACACGTTTGGGGGCTATGGGCTTGTCAGGTGGCGGCATGATTTCTATGTTTAGTAGCTGTCTTGATGAGCGCATAAAAGCTTGCGTGGTGAGTGGTTACTTTTCTAGTTTTGATGCCAGCATTCATGCTATGCATCATTGTGGCTGTAATTACGTGCATAACTTACATAATTTTGGTGACATTTATGACCTTGCAGGGCTCATTGCACCACGACCGTTATTTATTGAGGCAGGCACACACGACCCTATTTTTCCAATTGAAGCAGTTAAAAAAAGTGTTACTGAAGCTAAGCGTATTTATAGTGTTTTTTCAGATCACACAAAGCTAAGCACAGATTATTTTGAAGGAAGACACCGCCTTGAAGGAACTCGAGCTTATCGTTTTTTAAAAGATGTGCTTTAGGCTCATAAAGACTCATGCGTAACTACTAAGAAGGATTCTTATGACCAAATTAAATGTACTGGTAACAGGCGCGAGTGGTAAAATTGCAGGTCAGCTGCTACCTGCCTTTAGAGAGCGCTATAACTTGCGTTTGCTTGATATAAAAACAACTAATCGTAATGGCGAAGAAGTCGCAGGCATAATCAAGACTGACTTACTCGAGTCTAACCGTGATAGTTACCGAAAGCATTTTAAAGGCATGGACGCTGTAGTTCATATTGGTTTTGTGGGCAATGCTAACGCCGATGCTCAGGCTAATCCTGATGCTAAGTTTGCACAAGAGTATGCCAATATCCAAATGGCTTATAACGTTTATCAAACCTGTTTAGAAGAAGGTGTGAAACGGGTTGTGGTGGCCAGCTCGAATCATGCTGCTGATTATTATGAACAGCTTATTTTAGATGGCGATTGGGATATGGTGAACCCGAATGATCGGGCTTTATCTGATAATTATTATGGTTGGGCTAAAGAAACCTATGAACATTTGGGCTTTGTATTTGCTGCAGGTAAGCAAGCTCGCACGTCTTACACGTCCGGTGAGCAGATGCAAAGTGGGCAGCAGCTTGAGAATGTGCAGCTTAGAATTGGTGGACCCCGTGAAACCGATGTGGCTAACTGCAAGTTGGGCGATTTGCGGTGTATGCGTCGTGCTTTAGCGGTTTATATTAGTGATCGTGACATGCAACAGCTTTTTATTAAAAGCATTGAAACGGAAGATATTCGAGATGAGCGCGGCGTACCCTTTCAGATTTTTTATGGCATTAGTGCCAATCATCATGCTTTTTGGAGCATTGCTAATGCTCGTCAAGTCATTAATTATCAGCCTGAAGATAACAGTGAACTTCGCTTTGCTCAGCAAATTGCAGAGCATATTAAAGCGTCTCAAGAAGCTTAGTCTCGTATAGGAAAAACAGATGATGAAATTTGCTGATAGCTCTCGGGGTAAACCTTTTTCTAAAGACCCTGCGGTCATTGAGTTTCAAGGGCGCTACCTTATGTACTACTCTTTAGCGCCTTTTCAAGATGGTCGAGCAGATGACGGTTGGCGTATTGGCATTGCCACAAGTACAGATTTAGATGCTTGGCATCCTATTTCAGAACTGCCTCCTCTGAGTCCTTGCGATAAAAAGGGTTTGTGTGCACCAGGGGCTATTGTGCTGAATGATAGCGTGCATCTTTTTTATCAAACTTATGGCAATGGTGCTAGGGATGCACTTTGTCACGCGGTTTCAAACGATGGCATTGTGTTTGAGCCTAATAGTAGTAATCCTATTTTTGCGCCTACAGGTGCTTGGAATTCAGGTCGAGCGATTGATGCTGATGTGATTGTTCATAATGACAAGCTATTTTTATATTTTGCTACTCGTGATCCTGATATGAAAATACAGATGGTGGGTGTCGCTACTGCGCCTTTAAGTTCTAACTTTGCTAAAGAAGATTGGACGCAAGCTTGTAACGCAGCAATCCTTAAACCTGAATTAGCGTGGGAGGGTGAGTGCATTGAGGCGTCTGCGCTGTGTAAGCATGATGGCAAACTTTATATGTTTTATGGTGGCGCTTACAATAACGCACCTCAGCAGATTGGCTGCGCAGTAAGTAGTGACGGTTATAGCTGGCAACGGGTTTCTGATGAACCTATTTTAGCGAATGGTAAAGCGGGTGAGTGGAATAGCAGTGAGTCTGGACATCCGTTTGTGTTTGAAGCTGGTGACGGTAGCTATCATCTCTTTTTTCAAGGCAATAACGATCATGGTAAAACATGGTATCTATCTAGAAAAGAAATCTTTTGGGAAAAAGGTGTTCCTTATGTTGATTAAGCAGTCCTTAGCAAATACAGGTTTTGGCTACTCATAATGCAGACATTATACTTTGAGAAAATAAGTCAATTTGACCGCCTAGCAGAACCTGTTTCGGTAAGTATTCCATTTGCAAAAGGACGCTTAAAAGATGCTGAACAGCTTTGCATTTTAGATAACAATACTCGCCTTGCTAGTCAAAACCGTGCCTTAGCTTTTTGGGATGATGGCAGCATAAAATGGCTCCTTGTTCACTTTCAGCCTGACTTAGCAGGCAACGCCCGTAAAACCTTTCAGTTTGAAATTTCAGAACTCGCAAAACCTCTAGCAAAATCAGTCTTAAAACTAGAAGAAACAGCTGAAGGCATAGAGGTCAACACAGGTGTTTTATCTTTTTTAGTACCTCGAAAAGGCTTTTTACCTTTTAAAAACATAAGCCTTGCAGGCAAAGCCCTCTGGCAAGATAGAGCCTTTCAAGGCTTTAAGCTAAACTTAAACGGGCAAAGCTTTCAAACAAAAGACGCAACTGTAGAACTCGAGCTTGAAGAGTCAGGGCCTTTACGGGCTGTTATTTTGCTTAAAGGTAAACATTTGAGCGAAAGTGGTCAGCCTTATCTTGATTTTACAGGTCGCATTACTGCCTATGCAGGCAAAGCTTATGTTGAGGTTGAGCATCAGTTTTTGCATAAAGAAGACGAGACAGAACTTAGTCTTGAAGGCATAACACTCGAGTTTTTACCAGAGCCTAAGGGTGTTAGTCAACATGCCTTAGGTCAGGGCTTTTACCGAACAGACATTCAAGAGAGTCAAGATGAGTTAAGCATGGCTTTGACGGCTGAAACCTTGCTTTATCAGGCTAATGAGCATTTTATTGATTCATTTTATGGCGATTTTTGGGTTAATTGGCAAGATGAAAACGCGGGCTTGTGCCTTAGTCTTTATCAGGCGCATCAGCATTTTCCTAAAAAGCTGCTTGTGAATAAAGAAGGCATAAAAGCTGGTATTTATCCTGAAGATGCGAGTCCTCAAAAGCTTTTGCAGGGAGTCGCTAAAACCCATCGCATACTGCTACATTTTCACCAGAATGAAGCTTTGACTAAACTAAGCACCCGCAGTTTACAATTTCAATTAGCAGACAGACCTGCACTCACTCGAGCTTGGTATGAGGCAAATAATCCTTGGGGGGAAACTTATTTTCCTGAGCATTTACCTAATAAGCTC
>CAZWJZ010000320.1:0-5526 GCA_964634665.1 uncultured bacterium
CGGGTACCAACAATACACCTTGGAGATTGAGATGATTTTCAAACACCCTCTAGGGTTAATCTGGTGAACTTTAAGAGTAGTCTAAGCTAGTAGCAGGTTTAATAAACTTAGCTCGAGCTTTTGTTATTTTGTTTTCACTAAAAATGGTTTCTCCTCGTACTAAAGTTTGTTTGACTTCGCCTGTTAACTGTTCACCTATATAGGGGCTTTGTTTGTGTTGGTAGAACAGGTCTTCTTTTTTGAGGGTGAAAGTTTTGTTTATAGCTACAATGCTTAAGTCTGCGTCAAAGCCTATAGCTAGGTGGCCTTTGTTGTAAAAGCCAAATCTGGCGGCGGGGTTGCTGCTGGTTAATTGCGCTATTTTTGTTAAGGGTAGGCCTTGTTCTTGGCGGTGTTTGAGTAAGACGCTTAGGCTGCTTTGTACGCCTGATATGCCACCCCAGACATTAAAGAAGTCTGCTGCGTTTTTTAAGCCTGGCTCGCTGGGGGAGTGGTCGCTGGCTATCATGTCGAGTTCGCCGCGTAGTAGTGCTTGCCAGAGGGCGTGGCGTTCGTTGTTGTTTCTTAGGGGGGGTGCGCATTTGGCAACTGCGCCTTTTTGTTTTAGGCTTTCTTCGCTGAAGTGCAGGTAGTGGGGTGCGGTTTCGCTGCTTATGTTGGTGCCTTGTAGTTTTGCGTCGCTAATTAAGGCAAGACCGCGTGCGCTGCTTACATGAACGACGTGTAGGGCGCAGTTGGTTTCTTTGGCGTAGAGTATGGCTCGGTTTATGGCTTCTAGTTCAGCTAAGATGGGGCGTGACTCTAGGTAGGCGTTTATGTCTATGCGCCCCAAGGTACGCAGGTCACCTGTTAGGCGTTTGGTTATGGCTTCGCTTTCTGCGTGTACTGCTACGGGTAAGCCGACTTGGGCGGCTTTGGTCATGCCTCGGTAGAGGCTTAGGTCGTCTGCCGCTTTAAATTCTGCTATGCCGCTGTCACTCATGAAGGCTTTAAAGCCCATGACACCGCAGTCTGCTAGTTCTTCTAGATGCTCTAGATTATCGGGTGTTAAACCGCCCCATAGGGCAAAGTCTGTTACTGAGTTTTGTTCTAAAGCTGCTTTTTTTGCTTCAAAGTCTTGCTTGGTGAGTAGGGGAGGGTCTGAGTTTAGTGGCATGTCGCAATAGAGTGTTCCGCCCCCTGCTGCTAAGGCAGAACTGCCTGTTTTTGCACCTTCCCAGCTTGCACGACCGGGTTCGTTAAAATGAACATGACTGTCTATGAGCCCTGCAAAAATATGCTGCCCTTGGGCATTTATTTCTTGGTTTGCGTTTTCACTTAGCTCTTGGGCTATATCAACTATTTTCTCATCTTGAATAGCAATATCTGCCTGATAGATTTCTTCGGGCGTTACAAGCGTGCCTGCCCTTATGATTAGGTCATACATAAGCAAGCTCGAGTTGTTCTAAGAATTTGTTTACAGCGTTGAGTGCTTGGCTTACATCTTCTTCAAGTATGGTTTCTTGCGGGTTATGGCTTATGCCGTTGGGGGAGCGTACAAACATGAGGGCTGATTGGGTGTAGTGACTCATAATGGCAGCGTCATGCCCTGCGCCACTCACCATGCGGGGTGCATGAGCATTTTTTAAGAGTAGGTTGGTGTAGGTTTTACTCATCCACGCAGTTTCAGCGTCAAGCAGGGTTTTGTGGTACAGCTTTAAGTCTCGATCTGCCGCTATAACATGGGCTTTACTTAAGAGGGCAGTTACAGCGTCAGCGCGCACGCTTTCATCTTTATGACGAATATCTAAACTTAAGCTTGCCTCACCAGCAATTACGTTACTTGCGCCGGGTTTGGCTTCTAATTTACCTACCGTAGCAACCAAACCCTCAGTGTGTTTAGCGTAAGTTTCTACTGCCACGACAAACGCTGCGGCAGCCACAAGTGCATCTTGCCGTAAGTGCATAGGACTCGTACCAGCATGACCTGCTTTGCCTACAAAATTAAGCTCTAACTTGCTTTGCCCCACAATAGCTTCTGCTATACCAATAGCTTTATCTAAACTAGCCAAAACAGGACCTTGCTCTATATGTACTTCTAAGTATCCAAGTAAATCTTTTTTAGGATACATGCAAGCACTAATTTTGTCAGGGTTTAAACCAAACGCTTTAATGGCGTCATACATGCTTACCCCATTTGCATCTTTAAGCTCGAGTTGTGCTTTATCAAACGTGCCGCTTATGCCTTGCGAACCAAAGTAGGTGGCACCAAAGCGCACGCCTTCCTCCTCTGAGAAGCCAATGATATCTATACCAAAAGGTAGTTTTTTACCGTTCAGGGCTTTAACAACAGCTATGCCTAGCAGTACACCCAGCATGCCATCGTACTTACCTGCGTTACGCACAGTATCTAAATGCGAGCCAATCATAAAAACAGGCGCATCTTTTTGCTGACCTTCGAAATGCCCAATAATGTTACCCACATTATCAATACGTACCGTCATGCCTGCCTGCTTCATCCAGCTTTTAACATCTTTATGAACAGCTTTAAAAGGCGCACTAAGGTAAGTGCGAGTAAGCTGATTTTCATCTTCACTATGTTTCGCTAAGGCATCACAACGAAGCATAATTTCGTGTGCTAAGTCGCTCATTAGCTACCCCGATAAGTACTATAAGCAAACGGTGAGACAAGCAAAGGAACATGATAATTTTGAGTTTCATCTGCAATACCAAAACGTATGGGTACTTTATCTATAAATTTAGGCTCAGCTAGCTCTAAACCCAAAGCATCAAAATAATCACCCACATGAAAGACCAGTTCAAAGATGCCTATGACCATATCTTCAGCTAGCAAAAGAGGTTCATTAGTACGACCATCTTGATTTGTTATGTAGCTAGCCAAATGCTGACGTGATTCGCCACCCAAATAAAAAAGATCAATGCTTATGTTTGCAGCGGGTTTACCGTGAGCTGTGTCTAGCACATGTGTAGAGAGTTTTCCCATGATGCATAGTATAAGACGTCTTGTCAAAAAGTAAGCTACCTTAAAGTATTTCTATAAGAAAATTCAGGTATCGGTTAGATTGGACTTATAAATGTCCTAAGATGCCATGGGTCAACTTAGTTTTACTTTGCATCCTTGTCTGTTTTTGAAACATAATTGTCTGTTTTCAAACTAGCCAGATAGACCTAGACTTGCTAGACTCGAGTTACCAAAAAATTAAGGAGAAATGTATGTCGGACATAAAGGCATTCTTTGATGAAAAAGGTTATTACCACGCTAAAGGCGTATTTAACGCTAGCGAAGTTGCAGAACTCGAGCGTGAGTTTGATCGTATTGTTAGTCAGCTTATGGCGTCGGGTGAAAAGATTGATGCGACGTGGATGGGCCCTGAGGCTGATCGGGTTCGTGCTAAAGATGACATTATTATTCATACACATAATGTGCAGCAGTTTTCAGCTGTGTATCTTAAAGCTATGATGCATGAAAAGTTTTTAGGGGTTGCCTCTGAAATTTTGGGTGAAGATATTGTGCTTCATCATAGTAAGCTTTTTCAGAAGCCGAGTGAAAAAGGTTCTCCTTTTCCTATGCACCAAGATTGGTCTTACTTTCCAACCATTCATGACACTATGATTGCTGGTATTATTCATGTTTCTAATGCGACTGATGAAATGGGTTGCTTGCGGGTTTATGAAGGAAGTCATAATGTGGGTCGTGTTTTGGGTAGTGGTGGGCAAAATGAATCAGAACTTTTAGATAAACACCCTATTGAAGGTGCAAAAGTTGTTGAGGCAGAAGCGGGTGATGTTTTGTTCTTTCATTACTTTACCCTGCATGGCTCTATGCCTAACCGCTCTAACAAAACACGTAAAACAGTGCTTGCGCAAATGTATGCAGGTAGTGACCGTATTGAAGAGGGCAACATGCACCCAGATGAGCGCTTAACGCTGCAAGGCTGGAATCACCATAGTACCAGAGAAAGAGCAGGTCGTTTTAAAGGCTAAAGAAAGTGAGTGCCGCCTTTAGAGCGAAATGCTGACGGACTCGAGCCGGTAGCTTTACGAAAAACGGTACTGAAATGCCTGACATCTTGGTAGCCTGTTTGGTAAGCCACGTCTGAAATAGAAACATTGGCGCTCAAGAGTAATTGCTTAGCGGTTGTTATGCGTAGTTGCGTGGCATATTTCTTAATGCTTTGCCCTGTTATACTTTTAAAAATGCGACTCATATGGCGTTCACTAAGATGCACCTGGGCTGCAATGGCTTCGAGTTTTAAAGGCTGATGATAATTATCGTTTAAGTAGCGAATAATAGTTTTAACAACAGCATCTTGATACTTTGTTTCAGGATGCTGTTCTGCAATTTGAGGAAGCTGTGTAAATGCTCTTGCTGTTTCAATGACAAGGTGTTTTGCTAAGTCTTTTATAACAAGATCATAAGCGCTTTTCTTTTGATTTAGCTCTTCAAGCATGGCCTCTAGAAGGCTTAAGTGCTTCTCTTGATGAGAGACTACAGTTTCTTGGTTTTTTATAAAAGCACCAAAGAGTTTTGTTAAGTCAAGAGGACTGTCTGACTTAACGGCTAAAAGCGTGTAAGACCAAAAAAAAATGGCTAAAGGATGCGCTTTAGAAGAAATGATTTCATGCTGCTCATCTGGCTTAGCAAGAAACAAATCACCTGCTTTAAGCCTATGACTAAGGCCCTTATTATAAAAGCTACCTTCACCCTCAAGCACATAACAAAGCTCAAAAAAAGAATGCAGATGCAAGTAATTACGCCACCACTGCGAGCCATCAAAAAAGCCCCAATACAAAAACTCACAAGCAAAGCCGCCAAGTTCAAGCTCGAGTTTGAGTTGATTAAGCTCATTAAACTGTTGGTAAGTTTTGCTGGTCATGGTTTTATAAACATTTCCCCCTTTTTAGAAGGGGGAGAGTTTCTACGTTTTTATGTGCAGTTTAAAAGTAATGTGGAAGTGCTAAGCCTGCATTAATCTGCGGCTTCTTTAGATTCATATAAGTAACAAGAGGCTTGGTGATCTACGCTGTCAATAGCGTAAAGTGGGGGTGCTTTAGTGAGGCACTGATCCCAGCGTTTTGGGCACCGAGGGTAAAAACGACAGCCTTTGGCGTCGCCTGCACGCATGGTTTCCTCATCAGGCAGTTCAATATCCATATCCCATTTATCATCAGGGTCAGGTGAAGGAACAGAGTCAACCAAAAGTTGTACATAGGGGTGCTGTGGTTCATCAATTACTTTGGTGGTTGTACCTTTTTCAGCAATGGAGCCTTGAAACAAAATGTAGATTTGATCGCCAACCTGATAAGCCGTACTTAAATCATGCGTAATGTATAAAAATGAAATATTTTCTTCATCACGTAATTTAAGCATGACATCAAGAATGGCGGCTCTTAGTGAAGCGTCCACCATAGAAACAGGCTCATCTGCCACAATAAGCTTAGGTTTAACCAGATAAGCTCGAGCCATCATAATGCGTTGTCTTTGACCGCCTGAAAGCTGGTGGGGGTATTTTCTTAAGACATCTT
>CAZWJZ010000321.1:0-5518 GCA_964634665.1 uncultured bacterium
TTGGTTTCAATTGCTTTGATATAACCGTCCAAATCGTCCGAATACCTAAGCTTTTCAAAATAGCGTACACTGTAAAAATTATGGTAGTTATAGGCTATCCTTGAGGAATTCAGAAACTTTTGGTAATTGCGGTTTTTTTCCTGTTCATTAATGTGACTGGGCATACTGGTATTGTTTTCAATCCCGTACCATACGGTTTTGGAATTTTCAAAAGGCACTGCCGTAAATAAGTTTAGGTTCAGTCTTTCGTTAGATCTCCCGGATCTAGTGACAACGGTATAAGAGGTCTTTCTTTCTTTTTCAACCTGAAAAGAAGATATGCGGAAATATTTCTCTTTTTTAAGGTTATCTAATTGCTCAATAGATAGAATGGTTTCCAGGTCATAAGCACTTTTAGAAATATACTTTTGAATAGTAAACAGTGAGGCAGCAATAGTAGCCACTATGAACAGTTGGTACAAAAAGAAACCGTTGTCATATTTGCCCCTGATGTTGAGAAGCCGCAATCTTCTACGCATACAAAGCAGCACCGGAATCCAGGGTAATGCCATAGGCATCCAAAAATCCCATAGCTCTTGCTTCAATGGAATCCCCAATTGCATATCGAATAACCACCTCAAAAAAGAATAGCCTATAATCGTGCCGCCGGAAACAAGTAGAAAAGGCAGGTAGACTTCCTTCAGCTTCGATTTAAGGGGGTTTAGGTATGGAGAATTGAGAATCTTTTTTTTAAACATTTAATTAATTGAAATATTCCTTAAAGGTATCAGAACCTGCTATGTAAGTTATGAATGACTCTCCATTTTCAGGATTATACCCATCACCTATACCAAAAAATTTGACCTTTTTGATGCCTTCTTCATTTCGTATTGAGAATATTGGACAGCCCGACATACCTTTTTCAATAAATAAATTGGTATTAATACGTCTCCCTTTTTCTAATATCGGCCCTATGGTATTTCCAAAAGATACCTTGCATTCTCTTTTTTTATAGGTAGGCACTGTAAAATGATCCATTGCTGGATAACCTATGGCTTCAATTCTATCACAAATTGGCGTTTGATCCAACTCAAAATCTTCATTTATGTAATAAAAAATGCCATTTGAGGGTAATTCAGGGAGACGGTAAGAAAAAATATCCAGCATTTTTGGAAATAGTGCTTTTTTTAAGGACTCGCGATGTTTATCGATTTCTATATCAAATAATTCCCATTCTCCATGTTCTGTTCTATAACGAACCATAATTTTAAAATTACCATATTTTTCCAGTTCTTTTTGTGGGGATAGATCAACCACATGAATACCAAATAAAACATGAACGTTTGTAACAAGAAAAGATTGATTTCCTTTTTTCAGAAGGAATCCACTAGCATTTCCAAATATTTCTCCTTTTGAATCAACGTAAGCCAGATAGTAACTATATTCTTTTGCCATATTTAATCCTTCTAATTTATTTTCGTCAGAATCTAAATTCTCATTAATTCCTAGATGTGGATTTATTGAAGTTTTTGAGCTAACCTCAAGCTTAGGTACTTTAAAACTAAAAAGAGTGAAATAAATGCCAAGTAATATGCTAATTGCTACTATTTTGATCATTTAACTAAATGTTTTATTCAACTTTTATAATCGACTAATTGCTTATCATTTTTAGCGAACATTATCAAAACAAAAGTTCTCTATTTAATTTCAGTAATTTAATGATAATTCCGAGTTGCCCCAGATGGTACAGATCGTGATAAAGCATTCCGTTTAGTACAAATCTATACGTATACATCCCTTGGAAATCATTGTCGTAATAGGTCGCTGTCAAAAAGTCATCTTCCCTCTGCTCTAATAACGCTATAAGCTCAGTAAGCGTATCGCTATGCTGCTTTAAGATTTCGCTCCAACCTACCTCCATTAGCTTTTCGTTGGGAAGCCAGTTTTCCTCACTGTCATCCGTTAAACTACCTTTGCCGGTCTTAATTTTGAGGATGGTCTCTTTTCTCCATGTTGTGAGGTGGGAAATAATTTCTGCAACACTGTGTAGTTCTGGTAGTGGTCTTGTAAACACTTCGGTTTCAAAGACCATGTCCAGTTTTTTCGAGAAGGTTTCGCCAATCCAAATTTTGGACTGCTGTATCTCCCGAAGTTGATGTATGATTTCTTGGATTAAGACCCTCAAAATGTTCTTGTTTATTTATTCTTTTAATGCTAGTACTGGTTTGCAACCAGTACTACACTAGACTTTTATTACGATCAATGCCGTTTGTCATGGCAAGTTTTACAAACAGCAACCAGCCATTTTATAGGTTCTTTGCCAATACTCCTTTTTGCATATCTTTTGTGATGCACTTGAGTTGCTCTTTGTCCACAATAAACGCATTTCCAATGATCTCGTTTTAAAACCACATACCGCTTTCGTTTCCAATCATCAGATTTAAGATACACATTCCGATAATAGTCCCTACGACGACGACGTTTCCAATCAAAAATAGAGCGTTTAATAAACCATGCGACGATGGCAACGATTATTAGCAGAATTATTCCAAAATCCATGAGTTGTAAATTCCTTCTTTAATTCATAGTGCCTTAACCATCTGTATAATACATTATTCTTTCTAGTTGGTATGCCAGTTCTCGTTTGTAACGAATAAAATACCATGTAACTTTTGGCCACCCCATAGGTAAATGGAAAATCTCCATTCGTTATCTCTCGTTTTTCTCTACATTAATTTTTTTATCTAATAATTCTGATTTAATGTCAGATTTATAATTAGTCGGCAAGATGAAAATTTTTCGTCCTTCTGACCAAGCCTCGATATTCAAAACACCATAGTCTATATTAAAAAGAAATGGGCCATTCGAATCGGTTGGCGGTTCTACTGCGTCATATAAATCAAACGCTAAATCTGAGATTTCTTTATTCAAGTATTTATTCGGTTCAATAATCTTATGTTTTTCTCCGACTATATAAATGGATTTATCGTGTTTTACAAATTGAGTAGATCCATAATTATCAAATGTATCTTTTATATCAAAAAGTTGAAATGTAATTGTTGAATCTCGTTCTGTTTTCCGCAATATCATATCAACTTTTCTTTTTAGAACATAATCTTCCCAATTCAGAGTATCAAGTCCGTAAGAATATAAAACTCGTTTCTGATTTGATTCCGAAACTCTTGTTTTTTGTATTCTAGAATATTCAGAATCGGTTTTTACTCCCATTACTGAAATTCCAAATATAGTTCGCCCAATAAAACCAACAACTCCAATTGTAACTACAATTAATACTATTTTAAATGCTTTTTTCAAATGAGAGTTAACGTTTTAGATTAGATATGAATGATAAGGGGCTAAGAAGAACTTAATATTCCGCCAAAGCCCTTAGCAAAATCTTTTTGTTTTGGTTTATTTTTCTGGTTTAAAGCAAAATCAAAAAGATTTTGCAGATCTGGTAATAATACGCAAACCATCGGACAAATCCCTAAGCCCGTATTGTTTATAGGTTTATTTGGCCAACGTTTAATTGGGATATTCTTTATAATTAATTTTAATTTCTTCTATATTTTGAAACCAATTCAAAGATTTCAAAGTTTTTTTTATTTCTTTCTCTTCACCTTCCGTGAAAGGCACTACCGATTCAACAAATCCGTACTTGAAGTTAGTTAACTGGGTGGAAACTGCAATACTTATAATTTTATTTGATTTGTAATTATCCCATACACAAAAGCCCTCTACAGCTAATTGCATTAACGCCATAACATTGTTGTGAGGCATGTTGTGTCCATACAATACTAATGAAATAACAATGTCATTTATAGTGCCATACCTTCTTGCTACAAAATTTTCATCACTCTCATTTTTGTAGCGATTCCAAAATTCGAAAAAGTTTTTTCCAAAAATTCTTCTCTCGAAACGGCTTAGAGACAATAATTCAGTAGCAATCTTTATGTTCTGAAGGTGATTTCTATACAGAACTTCTCTTTTGACAAACTCATCTAAAAAATAGGATACTTTGTCTTCCTCCTTTTTAAGTTTTACTTGTTTTCTACTCAAATATTCTTCCCAATTACCATCGAACTTAAAGGTGGCACCTGAATATTCATTTGAGTAAAAATTTTCATTGAACTTTCGTTGATTGAAAAAATAGTCTGCTAACAAATCCAACTCCCAACCAGAGAATAGTACAAACCTTTTTTTCTCTTCAACTAAAGAGGCGTTATATTCTATAAAGGACTTGTTGGTCTTGACATCCCAATCATCTTCACCTCCCAACATCATAATAAACTCCTTTGATTTGAATACAATTTCTCTTTCCTTCAGATATTCAATAAAGTCTGGGATAGTATCAAGCTCTGTGACAATCTCAAAAAAAGATTTCCAGTTGAATATATGGGCGAAATTATCGCTCTTAGTTGATAGACCGCCAGGATGGAACAGAGGTTCTGTATTAATGTTGACAATAACCCTATGGACGCTATCATAGTTTTCAGGAATCAGCTCGAAATAACCGGTGTCTGGATGATTAAAAACAATTTTTCTAGAATTGTTCAGTAATTTTCGTTCCGCACCATTTAGTTGTGATATTGCCTTTTTGAGAGTGGATTTAAAGTATCTTTCATAATTTCCATCAAAGGAGTAGTTCTTTACGGAAATTATAATTAAGTGAGATTTAAATATTATTAGCAAGTCACATATTTCTTTTCCATCTCCTGTTACATCTTTTGGATTAGGATAACACCAATACTTTAAATAGGTATGATAGGCAATTCGGTTTACCGCTTCTTCTCCTTGAATCCCAATTTTGTTACTATCCATTTAATTCTGACTAAGGGTTAAATTTAGTCTAATTTTCCTACATTAAATTTAACTTGTTAACTTAAGAAAATTATAGAGTTTCTTTATATTGAGAATGTTTGGCAACACCCAAACAGCTTTAACAAATGCCCCTTTACGGCGCCTATTTTTAAATTATTCGCTGGGTTTAAAGGCTTTTAAAAATTTTGGGGGAGGTCTAAATGTAGTACTTTTCTTTTAAAAACTGTTAACATTTTTTTCTTTGGGTATATGGCTTATTTTGGATAAAACAAGCTAAACGAAGTAATTTAGAATAAATGTTTGAATTGCTATTGAGAGATTATGTCCTATTTTATTCCGTCCATAAGATTTTACTCTCTTTTGTTCATATAAGGTTCAAAGCCCCCAAATCTTACCATAACTTACCTGCGCATGGATCCGATCCGGTTTTTGTAGTGTTCAGGTAGATAAGCGTTAAGCAAAAACCGGATAGGGCGCATATTATGTTGGTTGAATTAGGTTTGTATCCCCTATTCCCTGAATAGCTCTTGCCGTATGCTCTCCAATTCTGATATCTCCACTTCAACTTTAAAATAAGATTTTCCAAATGCCGGTTCTACTTTGGTAATTTTATCTAACACTTTATAAAAAATGAGCCTGTCATTGCTTCTTGCTTTTACTGCATCATGGTATTTTTCGAACGAAACTTTTCCTTCTGCCCTATCCCATTCCTCTTTGG
>CAZWJZ010000322.1:0-701 GCA_964634665.1 uncultured bacterium
TTGGCGGTTTTGATCTTGGTTCATCAACTAAGGGTTTATTGGTACGGGAAAATAATAGCGGTAATACCCTAGATGCGATCGATTTTGTTAATATCGAACGACTCAAAGTTATTGGTACGACTAAAACTGATATTATTTATGGAGGAGCAGATAGTGACGAACTCCTACTCGGTGGCGGTAATGACTTAGTTTTAGGCGGTCGAGGTAGTAATATTATCTTGGGCGATGATGGTAATGATTTTATTGCCGATCAAACTGATGTAAATGGTGAATTTTCAGGAGATCCGGGTAATAGTTTTATTTTCCTCGATGGTGGTGCAGGTATTGATGTACTTTCTATAGATTTATCTGGTAAACGGGATGAGAATGGTAATAATTTTGATATTAAACTCTTTGGTGACGATTCCTTAGAGGAGAATCTTTTACCTAATTTTATTGCTCCCGACGGTACAGCTACTATTCAACGGTTTGAAATTTTACAAAATATTAGAACTGGGGATGGTAACGACGAAATTGGTCAACCCGCTACGATGAATAATAATTTCCGTACTGAAGGTGGTAACGATACGATTTCCCCCGGACTTGGTTCGGATACGGTAGATGGAGGCGAAAATAAAGATCCCGATAATCTCGATTCAGATTTACTAATCATTGATTATTCCGTACAAGATATAGGAACGGGTATCCGTTTTGAAAGTGTC
>CAZWJZ010000322.1:711-5500 GCA_964634665.1 uncultured bacterium
CTTTAATAATGCTAGTTACGGAGGCAGATTTTTCCGCAATGATGCTGATAATGCCAATGTTTTAGACGAAGTTGAATTTACTAACGTTGAGAGATTTATTATTTACGGAACTAGCAAAACTGACTTTTTAATTGGAGGTAATGAGGAAGATTCCTTATTTGGTTACGATGGAGCAGATTTTGCTCTGGGTAACGGTGGCGATGATGAAATTGTAACAGGTAAAGGTCATGATTTTGCGATTGGTGGAACTGGTAATGATTCCATTGTTGGTGAAGCAGGTAACGACTTTTTAACCGATGGTTTCTCAACTATTAACGATAATGTTAACGATGGAGATGATACCCTCGAAGGTGGTGATGGTAATGATATTCTCATCGGTGGTAAGGATAATGACTTATTACTGGGTGGGAATAATAAGGATCAATTAATTGGTGTTAATTGGTTTGGTGGTGTATATCCCGCTCCTGATGAAATTGATACCATGACTGGTGGAGCAGGAGGCGATCGCTTTTGGTTGGGTGATGAAAATACGGTATTCTATGATGATGGGGTAAGAACTACTGTAGGCGACCAAAATTATGGTTTAATCACCGATTTTAACCCAGAAGAGGGGGATATTTTACAATTACACGGTAAAGCTGATGATTACAAACTGGTTTTCAGCGATCGAGGTACGGAAATTTATCTGGATTTACCTAATTTTAGAGGTATTCAAGACGAATTAATCGGTATTATTAGTAACAGAGATAGTTTCGATCTCAATGCAGATTACGTTGACTACGTACCAGATACTAAACCTCCTATCATTATTCCACCTGTTATTATTGGCGATTTAGTATCGGTTTCCTTTGCCCCCGTGATCTCTAATATTGAGGCAAAAACGACAATAAGCCCCCTAAATCCCCCAAGTCTGGCGGATTTTGATACCACTTCTCCCCAAAATTGGGGGGCTAGGAGCGCAAAAACATCCTTAATCAACTCAATTTTTGCAACGGATGCGATAATTGAACCAATTGTTCTTAATAATGGTGAAATTAAAACTTTAGGCTCGAATACGGTAATTCAACCAATAAATTTAACGAATCTTGAATCTCAGCCTGAACTAAAAACATTAGAAAATGATGATGATAGCTTTACCATTACTCAAACGGAAGATCCCAAGACTTTACTAAAATCACTCTTTGCTAATACCGCAGGTTTGAGCAACATAAAAATCGATTTATTAGGGGATTACCGAGCTTTTGGGACTTTTAGTAACGATCCTTTCGGTTTAGGTTCGGGAATTGTCCTCAGTACGGGTAAAGTTGCCGATTTAGACGGAGAAAATGGCTATGATGGCGACTATAGTCCGGGTGTCGAAGTTCAACTTGAGTTTGAGCCTTTAGCCAATAGCGTAGCCGGAGGAACGGGTGTATTCCGTGCTAATTTATCTGATATTGGTTTTGCTATTAATTCCTTAACCATTGCTGATAATGGCATTGCTGAAGGTGGTTCAAGTGGAGATTTAAGCGGCCTTGATTTAGATGCGATTAAAATTAGTAATGTTTTAATTACTGACGCTCAAGATATTGACAGTATTCCCAGTTTCAATTTATTCGACTTTAGTCCTGCTAATACTTTCTTAACTCCCGGAAGTCAACGCTCTGGTAATAGACCAATTCAACCTAATTTATTCGGTACTATTAACGGTTATCTTAACAATGGTATTGCCAGTTTAGGGGAATTTGATTACACCAATAATCCTAATTTTGATGGTTTTGCAACCTTGGGTGACGGCGGTAAAATTGGCTTTAACTTACAAGATACTCTAGAACCAGAAGAATCTATTTATCTCTATATTGGAGAAGCAGGAAATAACGAAGCGGAGGCAATTTCTGGGGAAATTACGGTTTCCAATCGCCTACTTAACGAACAAAGCGAACTCAGTACCGACTTTGGTGCGGCGGGAACTGCTAATGATAAAATTGTCCTCGATATTGAATTTGAGGCGGATGCTTTTACTGAAGAATTATTCTTCCAGTTTGTCTTTGGTTCGGAAGAATTTGTGGAATTTGGCGGTAGCGAGTTTAACGATAGTTTCAGCATTAAATTAAATGGCTTAGATTTAGCACATTTAAGTAATGGCGATGCAGCAACTATTAACAATCTCGTTACTATACCCTTCGGTAACTACAGCGAAGATTTCATTTACAATCCCACCGAAACAGGCCCGGCCAGCGATACAATTAAACTCGATGGTTATACGGAAGTTCTCACTTTTGGCGGTGCAGTTATTCCCAATGCAACTAATAAATTAACTATCACCATTGAGGATGTGAGAGATGGCTTATTAGATACGGCCGCTTTTATTAAAGGTGGTAGTCTAATGGTAACTTCTCGCCCCGGAGTAAGAACTGATAAACCAGAGCTTTTCGTTGCTGAGGAAAGAAAAGATGATGTTTTCAATGTTTCTCTGACAACTAAACCTAGCAAACGAGTAAAAGTTACCCTCGATCCCGATAAACAGCTAGATTTAGGTGAAGGGAAAAATAAACCCATTGTGCTTACCTTTACTCCCAAAAATTACGATATTTCCCAAACCGTTGAGGTTAAAGCCTTTGATGATCATATTGTTGAGGGTTTACATACAGGTTTAATCGAAATTTCCACTGCTAGTAAGGATGAGGTTTACGCTAATTTAGAGCCTAACACCATTACTGCTCAAATCCGAGATAACGATTTTCCTAACAGAATCGAAGGTACTCGTCGCCCCGATAAATTAATCGGTACAAAAGCTGCGGACTTAATTCAAGGTTTTCAAGGTGATGATTTACTCAATGGAAAAGGCGATCGCGACACTCTTATTGGTGGTGAAGGTAACGATTTCTTAAAAGGTGGCAATAGCGATGATGTCTTATACGGAGGTATTGGTAAAGATAAAATTAAAGGTGGTAAAGGTAAAGATACCATTGTCTTTGATTCCATTGAAGATGGTGTAGATAAAATTATCGATTTCCGCAGTGGTAAGGATATTCTGCAAATATCTGCGGATGGTTTTGGCGGTAATTTACAACCCGGTGTATTACCTAAAGGACAATTTGTTCTCGGTAAAGCTGAAGATGCAAATGATCGCTTTATTTACAAACCTAATACTGGAAAATTATTCTTCGATGTAGATGGTATTGGTCAAATCGATCCGATTCAAATTGCAGTTTTAACGAATCAAGAGGAGATTTCAGCCAGGGATTTTGCGATCACGTAGTGGCAGACTTCGTCTGATCGCATAGTGCAAGCCCCCTAAATCCCCCAATTTTATTTTGGGGGACTTTTAATTAGTTTTGAGGTCTAATTCCCCCCAAATTTGGGGGGTAGGGGGGCTAAAACTGCTGTAGCGTACCAAAGTTTAAAATTGGTATAGTGGGTAAATTATTAATCAGAATTGCTTTAATCCTATATTTAACAATACTTGCCCACCTTACTTACTGTCTCCTGTAAAGGCAGAATATATTCTGCCCCTACTATTAACTACAAACTAAAGTTAAATTATGTTTAGCTGCTTCTCTAACTATGACATTACCTTCTTGAGCTAAATGATTTAATATGTTAACTGGTGTGCTAGGATTTTGAGCGATCGCATAACGCTCTAACCATACAGTAGAACGATAATTTTCTACCAAAGTCGAAACATCTGCATAAGGACTAAAAAATACAGCTAAACGCCCTAAATTCTCGTCTGTGTTTTGAGCTAATTTATTAAACATTTCGATTCGAGTTTGTTTATTCCAAGATAGCAACAAATTAGGATTACAATTGGCAAGATAACTAACCTCAGAATCACAATCACTCACTAATTTTTCTAAAACATGAGCTGGTGTATTAGGATTAGAAGCTACCTCAGTACGAATATCAAGGGACGGATGATTTGCTAATTGTGCTAAAACATTGATTGGTATATGAGGATAATAAGCTAAATTTTTACCATAAATTTGACCACATTGAGGGATAGGAATATTAGTTAATTTTTCAAAAACACTTATATGTGTATTCCGATCTAAATATTCATTGTCTATATTGATAATCACTATATTTTCTCTGCAAATTCGCTCTAATTTGTCCAATGTTTTGACCTTGTAAAATTAAATCGCGATCGCTTTTACCTCAACTTTAGAGCTAGTGGGGATATTCGAGATTGGCTTTGATACCAATCTCTTTAAAAAAATAAATTAGTTTAATGGTGTTTGAGATTCTATTACTTGAGTTAAACGAATAACAGCATTAGTTAATTCTTCTTGAGCCAATACAGCAGCATCTGGTGCAGCTTCTTCAGTAACAGCTAATTCTTCTTCTCTAATAGTTCTTTTTTTCAAATTTTCAAAAGCTCTTACCATCAAAAATATTGTAAAAGCAATCACTAAGAAACTCAATATTGCTGATAGAAATACTCCATATTTAATACCATTAATAGACAGATTTGCTAAATCTTCTACATTGGCTGCTTTTAAGGCAGGATTTAAAATTATAGGAGTGACAATATCAGCGATAAACGAATCAATAATTTTGCTGAATGCTCCACCAATAATCACAGCAACTGCTAAATCTACGACATTTCCTCGCATAATAAAATCACGAAAATCCGCAAAAAAACCTGTTGCTGCCTGTCTTCTCGATCTTGTAACCATAGATTTTTATCTCCAATTTATGAAAAAAGATACGCTTTATTCTATCCACTTTATGGCAAAAAAAATTATTATTTATTTAATTTTTATTTCTAGGTCGAAATAAATGGGAATGTTGAGGATGATATAAACGA
>CAZWJZ010000323.1:0-4231 GCA_964634665.1 uncultured bacterium
AACGGTTATACCTATGCATTTTGATACTTTTGGTTTTATTAAGCAAGATGCAAAAGCTTTCCAAAAAGCAGTCGAAAGTCAAACAGATAGTCACTGTGTTGTTCTTGCTCCAGCTGAGGTGTTTCGTCTTAATTGACAGCTTTCATGAATCAGCCGCCTCCTACCTATGTTCCACCTGATTATGAGTTAGTTAGCACGCTTGGCTCTGGTCAAACATCTGTTGTTTATTTAGCTACGCACAAGCGGTTTGGTGAAGTTGCTTTAAAGCTACCTAGACTCGAGTTGCAGCACAGACCTATTTTGTGGCGCATGTTTGAAAACGAAGTTCAGATAACTCTGAGTCTAAATGGTGATTCATGGCGTAGCTCGAATGTCATTAAAGCTTTAGAGGGCTTTCCTACGGGTGAGAAGGCTTTTCTTTGCTTAGAATACTGCTCAGGTGGAACGCTTGATGAGCTTCTTATAAAAAATACACAGCTGTCATACCCTGAAGCAATAAGACTCATTTTAGAAGTTGCCCGAGGACTCGAGTTTAGTCATAGTAAGCAAGTGCTTCATCGTGATGTTAAGCCTGCTAATGTCCTGCTTACAGGTGATGGTCAGGCAAAACTAGCTGATTTTGGTACGGGTCTTTTTATGATGGAACGTACAGCTGAGCGTGTTGGTACAGCTTTTTACATGGCGCCTGAAATTTTTGAAGGTAAGCCTCCTAGTGTGCAGAGTGATGTTTACAGTTTAGGGGTTTTGGCTTATGAGGTGTTTGCTGGTGAACGGCCTTTTAAAGGCAATAGTTATGATGAGCTCATGTTGCAGCATTTAACCAGCGTGCCTATTAACTTAAAGTATCAGCGTAGTGATGTTGATCATAATTTAAGTCAAGTGGTTGCAAAAGCGATGTCTCGTGACCAAACTAAGCGTTTTGCTTCGGTTGGTGATTTTATTCGTACCCTTGAAGGATTAAGCCCTTCCAAAGATGTGATTACAGGACGTTCAGCTCGAGTTTCGAAAGCTGCTGAAGCTATAAATAAACAGCCTGTTAATGATAAAGCTAAAGGTTTGTTTTCTTGGCTTAAACGCAATAAATAGGTTTTTGCTTTAGAATCCTGTTGATTGTAAATAATCCTGTAACTGAGTTTCTCTAATGCATTTCTGGATGGCTTTAGACTGATTCTTGCTCAAGTATGACAATTCCACGACAAAACTGAGAAGCCAATTTGGCGCTTTTGTTTTAATAATCCAAGGCGTTCCGATAACATCTGGTACACGATTTAGCAGTTCGAGAATGAATTGTAGAAATGTGAATAAACCGCAGGATCAAGATTATAGTCAGCGTCATTGTTTTTTTTCTTTATCTCAGCTAAATTTATATCCGAGTATATTACTCGACATTAAGCTTTTGTCAGTGTATACTAAAAATCGGAATGAATCCGAAAAAGGATTCGCAGTTCTTATACTAACTTGATTTAACAATGCCAAAAACCGACGCTAGGTAGCCTAACTCCCTCAAATTCGGATGTGCAACGTCAGAAGGCATTAATAAATCAAAGAAGTATGACCCTAAAAACTGAGGTGAAACATGAGCGAAAATAGACTAGAAATAAGAAACTTGCATGCTCGAGTTGTTGATGGCGAAGAGATTTTAAGAGGCGTTGACCTCATCATTCCTAAAGGCGAAGTACATGCACTTATGGGCCCAAACGGCTCAGGCAAAAGCACCTTAGCAAAAATTATTGCTGGTGACCCTAGCTACGAAATTACCGAAGGCGATATTTTGGTTGATGGCGTCAGCGTGCTCGAAATGGAACCTGACGAACGTGCCATTGCTGGTCTTTACCTAGCTTTTCAATACCCTGTCGAAGTACCCGGCGTTTCTATAGCTAACTTCTTACGCTTAGCCTTAAATGCACGCCGTGATGAAGATGACGAAATCGGCGTTATGGAGTTCTACAACAAACTCCAAGCAGCTGTTAAAGAACTCAACTGGGATGACTCTATTATTGAGCGCAACTTACATGAAGGCTTTAGTGGTGGCGAGAAAAAACGCAGTGAAATTTTACAACTCTTAGTCTTAGAGCCCCGTTACGCAATCTTAGATGAAACCGATTCTGGTCTAGATGTTGACGCCCTAAAAATAGTATCTCAGGGTGTTAATGCAGCAAGAGGCCCTGAATTTGGTGCACTTGTCATAACCCACTACCAACGTCTACTTAACTACATTGTGCCTGACATGGTTCACATTATGGTCAAAGGAAAAATTGTTGAAACAGGCCCTAAAGAGCTAGCCATGAAACTAGACGAAAAAGGCTACGAGTGGATTCTAGAAAAACTAGCAGCCTAAAAACTCGAGCTTCGTTAGCGATTATTTAGTCCTTAAGACTCCTGAAAGGGGAACAAAATGTCAGATATACATCCAGATGCCGCTAAGTTAGAGGGCATGACGCATGAAAGTCAATACCAATTCAAAAATAAAGAAGACTACTTTTTTAGGTCTGCTAAAGGCTTAAACAGGAAAGTTGTAGAGCAAATTAGTTACCATAAAAATGAGCCAGAATGGATGCTTAAGTTTAGACTTAATGCGCTAGAAATAGCTGAGAAAAAAGGCTGGCCAAAGTGGGGTCCTGACATTAGTGACCTTAACTTTGATGATATTTACTTTTATATTCGTCCGGAAGATCGCCAAGGCACAGCAGGTAATTGGGATGATGTTCCAGAAGAAGTGCGTAACACCTATCAGAGATTAGGCATCCCTGAAGCTGAACAAAAAATCTTAGCAGGTGTAGGTGCCCAGTACGAATCAGAAATGGTTTACCACTCTCTTAAAGAAGAATGGGAACGTCTTGGTGTCATCTTCTTAGATACCGATACTGGCCTAAAAGAACACCCAGAAATCTTTAAAGAGCACTTTGCAACCATTGTCCCCCCAGAAGATAACTACTTTGCTGCTGTGAACAGCGCTGTGTGGTCTGGTGGTAGCTTTGTTTATGTGCCTGCTGGCGTTGAAATTGATGTACCTTTACAAGCTTACTTTTTACTAAATGCAGAAAATGCAGGACAGTTTGAACGCACCCTCATTATTGGTGAACCGGGTTCTAAATTTCACTATATTGAAGGCTGCACTGCACCTGCCTATACAACCAACTCATTTCATAGTGGCGTTATTGAAATTGTTGTCAAAGAAGGCGCTCAAGCTCGCTACACAACCATTCAAAACTGGTCACATAATGTTTATAACCTTGTTACCCAGCGCGCCATTGTTCATAAAAACGCAAGCATGGGCTGGTTAGACGGCAACTTAGGCAGCAAAACCACCATGAAATACCCAAGCTGTTACCTTGTTGGTGAAGGCGCAACAGGCCAAGTGCTATCTATTGCCTTTGCAGGTGATAACCAGTGGCAAGACGCAGGTGCAAAAATGATTCACGCAGCACCCAACACTTCAAGTACCATCGTCTCAAAATCAATCTCTAAAGGTAAAGGTCGTAGTTCTTACCGTGGTCTGGTACAAATTCATGAAGGCGCAACCAATGCTCGCTCAAATGTAGAGTGTGACGCGCTACTACTAGATGAAAACGCCAAAACAGATACCTATCCCTACATTGAGATAAATGAAAAAACAGCTCATGTAGGTCACGAAGCAACCGTCTCAAAGTTAAATGACGAACAAATCTTCTACCTCATGAGCCGCGGCATACCCGAAGCAGAAGCAGGCGCACTTATTGTTCGTGGTTTTCTAGAGCCCGTAGCAAAAGAACTACCTTTAGAATACGCAGTTGAACTTAACCGCCTCATTGAACTCGAGATGGAGGGAAGTGTAGGTTAAAAGGAAGCTTCCTTTTTCCTGCTATTCACACTATGGCAACTCTAGTTGATAACCCTGTAATTTCAGCAGCCAACGTTAAAGCAATTTCAGAAAAATACAATGAACCCGCTTGGCTGGTCACAGAACGCGAAGCAGCCCTGCGGAGCTTCGACAAGCAAGCTTGGCCAACTCACCGCGATGAAAACTGGCGCTACTCAGACCTAAAACGTTTTGCACTTGACGGCCTAAACCTAATTGATGGCCCAAAAAATGATGCTACCAGTGAGCGCATCAAAATGCGAATCACTGACTCAGACGCTGAAGGCAGCATTGTTTACAAAGGCAACAAAGTCATACATTACGAAGCAAACATCACCGAAAAAGGCGTTATCTTTACAGACCTACGTACGGCCCTAAAAGAGCACGAAGCAC
>CAZWJZ010000323.1:4241-5474 GCA_964634665.1 uncultured bacterium
TAAAAGAACACCTTTTTAGCACTGTTAACGCAACCCAAACCAAATACACAGCTCTCAACTCAGCCATCTGGGAAAACGGAACTTTTGTCTACATACCCAAAAATGTAGAACTCGAGCTTCCTTTGGGCGCGTTTTTCAGTGCCGATAAGGGTGGTTTGCAAGCGACTCGTACCCTTGTTGTGCTTGAGGCTAATGCTAAGGCTACCTTTATTGATGAATGTACCAGTGAAGAGTTTGGCGAGCGTTTTTTTGTTGATGGTGCAGTTGAACTTATTTTGGGTGACGGTGCAAAACTCCGTTATGTGAACTTACAAAACTGGAGTCGTAGTGCTGTTCAAATGAACAAGATGGTTGCTAAGCTTGGGCGTAGTGCTCGCTTAGAAAGCCTGTCGGTTAACTTGGGTGCTGATGCTGCACGTAGTGAAGTTGAAAGCATTCTTGATGGGCCTGGTAGTGAATCGGAAATGCTCGGGCTGTACTTTGCAGATAAAGGTCAGCACTTTAATCAGTACACTATTCAGCGTCATGCGAAAGATCATGCTTTTAGTGATTTGCTTTTTAAAGGTGCTCTACGTGATGCTAGTCAAGCTGTTTATTCGGGTGTCATTATCGTTGATGAAGATGCTCAAAAAACAGATGCTTACCAAACCAATCGTAACTTCTTGCTGGATAACAAATCAGAAGCTGTTAGCATTCCGCAGTTAGAAATTAAAGCCAATGATGTTAAGTGTTCACACGGCTCAACCATCTCCCCTGTTCCTGAAGATCAACGTTTTTACCTTATGAGTCGCGGTTTAAGCCCCGAAGTTGCAGAACACGTGCTGGTAACAAGCTTCTTATATGAAGTAACCAGTCGTGTTACCTTGCCTAAAGTAGCCGAGTATGTTGAACGTATTGTTCAAGCTAAACTTGGTGTACCCGGAGTAAAAGAGAAACTTTAAGTAGCGTTTTAAAGTGAACGGTGAAAAGTAGAAGGTGAAATATCCTGACACTTTTCACCTTTTTTTATCATTCGGATAAGACTGCTGCTTCTGTATTATTTTTAAAGAACAGACGCTTGAGAGCATTCACCCTCTAAATTTTTAAGCTAACAAGCTTTAGGCATATACTTAAGACACCACGCTTTTCTAAGACCCTCATCTCACCATCTAAACTTAGCTTAAAGCTAAGAATAAGGAGCAAAATGACAACCGAAACGTTTAATGTAGGCCCACTAAGTGACTTTCCTGAAAA
>CAZWJZ010000324.1:0-5468 GCA_964634665.1 uncultured bacterium
CGATTTCTCTTCTAACCATTCCTTAGTCTACCTGTTCGAGATATACCACTACCCTGTAAATCTAATTGCAGCCCGAGCATGGCTTGAAAGCTTAAGCCCAATCGCTGTTCCTTTAGCACCAAAACGACCCCGCTCGAGCAGTTTAACGCCTAGTTCTTTTTCAAGATCAGAAATCGCGTGACTTACCGAAGCTTGAGCAATACCTAACTGCAACCCAGCTTCTGAAAAACTAGCTGAATCTAAAGTAGCAACAAAGGCTTTAAGTTGATGGAGTTTCATAAGTACCTAAATAAGCTCGAGCTTCTTGGTTTATGCAGTGCGCTTGGAACGTTCTCTTAAAAGTAAATCTAAGTGGTTAACCTTGACTCTTTAACTAAAGCTATCATTAGACTACCGCAAGGCCCTTATTTATAGATGTCATCTATAGAACTCTAGTCAGTCTATAGATAAAAACTTTTGATTCACAGACTCACAAGCCCTATACTACAGGGCGGAAAAAAGAACGACTCCCCCAATACTTCTAATAAAGGAGGCACAAGCAATGACAACTTCAATGCCCAACGCCAATAACGACAATCAATTTTCCCCCAAAGCCCTACTTCACATGAGCCTCTTAGGTATCAATATTATGTTACTCAGCAGTTTAGCTTGGTACCTAAGCTAAACCCTAAACACTGCAAAAAAGCTCGAGTACTTTAGCTCGAGCTTTTTTGTTGCTATTTGGTTTAAAGCTGTCCAAAGTCTTTAAGCCTTCTAAATAAAACTGCTTAAGGTTTAATCTTCGTTACTTGCCATGCATAAAACAAATCAAATAACAGCAAGAAAGCACCTTGCAGCAAAACCCCGACAGCGTTACCCACTGTAAATGCAGCTGTTCTACCCCACAAAACCCAAATACTTATACCAATCAAAATATAAAGCACATCTAAGACCGCATTAATAAGCAAAATACGCTTTAAAGAACGCGCCTCCTGAGACGCATTTTTAGCTTCACGCAGCTTCTTATTTAAACTACGCTGACCAAACCAAGCAATTAACAAATCAATAGCTCCCCACATAAGGCATTGCAAGCCAAAACCACGCCAGAAATCTGACGCAAAAAGTAGCAAAGACCCCACAACCATGCTCACAACACTCCATAAAGCCAAACGCCTAGAAAGTTGCCGCTCGAGCTGCCAAATCGTCATGCACTAGTTTATGCTTAAAAAGCAACTTTCAAAGTCTAATACTAAGCTGAATTATAAATGTCGTAAGACTTTATAATTCCGACCTAGGGGAGTAAGCTCAGACCTGCTCAGTTTTATGACACGATGAAATCAGTTTAGTATAAAGCGTAACCTAAGCACAGGAGGCACGCATGCCAAAACAACTACGCATTTACACCATCAACAAACATCAACTCGAAACCTTCGCAGAAGAATGGCAAAAACAACTAAAACCCTTACGAGAAAGCCTTGGCTTCACTATTCCGAGTGCCTACTTAAATAAAGAAACAAATCAATTCATCTGGATTCTAAGTTATAACGGAAATACTGACTGGAATGAACTCGACCAAAGCTACCATCAGTCAGAAGCACGCAAAACCATGCAGCCCGACCCCGCCAGAAACATAGCTCGAGTGGAGAAATGGTTTATTGAAGACTTAGCTTAACAGCTTTTTGCTAGACCTAAAAGAAGGTATTTATAGTGAATATAAAGCCTTTTACCAGCGTAATCGTGCATAGTCTTGACGAATATCTTATATTCTGCTATACTATTGTTTATAAGCGCTTAGAAAGCGCGTTTTTTTTTGCCTTTTCCCTTTTATTTATGATGCCATCTTTTTTAAATCGCCATTATGACAAAGCGATTTTTGCGCTTGCCTTACCTGCCTTAGGTAGTTTAGCGGCAGATCCTCTTGTTTCACTTATCGATACTGCCTTTATTGGTCGCTTGGGTACTACTGAACTTGCAGCGTTAGGCGTGAACACAGCTATTTTTTCTTTGAGTTTTTTTATTTTTAACTTTTTGGCTTATGGCACTACACCCATGCTAGCTAAAGCCGTAGGTAAACATGATTCTGCATTGGCAGGTCGTATTGTTGTGCAGGCTTTTAGCTTAGCTACCATTTTAGGCTTGTTTGCACTCCTTGTTTTACAGATTTTTGCAATTCCCATTACATCAGTTATGGGTGCTACTCAAGATTTACAAGCACCCACTTTAAGTTACTTACGTATTAGAGCCTTTGCCGCACCCGCTGTTTTGTTTATTACGGCAGCTAATGGTGTCTTTCGTGGTTTTCAAAATACTAGAACTCCTTTTGTCATTGCGCTCATCTTAAATCTGGTGAACATTGTATTAGACTTTTTATTTATTTTTGTTTTTTCATGGGGATTAGCGGGAGCAGCTTGGGCTACCCTTATTGCGCAATGGGTGGGTGCTATTGCCTTCATTTGGCTCATTTTTGTTAAACATCGCAAAGCGTTTGGTATTCAAATGCAATTACCTAAACTTGTAGAGTTACGCCCTTTTTTAAAGGTCGGTTGGGCACTCTTTATTCGAACACTATCCTTATCGTTAGCTTTTACGTTTGCCACTGCCATAGCAACTCGTTTAGGTGTTCTGCAAGTAGCAGCGCATCAGGTAGCAGCACAGATTTGGTTACTTTTAGCTTTAACTATAGATGCACTTGCCATTGCAGCTCAAGCCTTGGTTGCACGCTATTTAGGTGAGAACAAACGTAGTGAAGCTAAAGCTGTATCTGACCGTCTTTTAGCCCTTGGGCTTATGGCTGGCATTGTATTTGCAGTTTTATTTTTCTTGTTTCAAGCTTATTTGCCACGTATTTTCACTAACAATGCAAATGTGATTGCGCTTGTATTTAGCATTTTTCCGTTTGTTATTTTAACGCAACCCCTCAACGCAGTTGTTTTTGTGTGGGATGGCATTTTTATAGCTGCTGAGGATTTTAGCTTTTTAGCTCTCGCTATGCTTAGCTCTGCCGCTATTGCAGCTATAATTTTAGCTTTAGTTATTCCATTAGGCTGGGGTCTAAATGGCGTGTGGTGGGGCATCACAGCACTTATGCTTTCAAGAGCCATCACGCTAACTTGGCGTTATAAGAAGCTCTTTGCTTAGAAATCTTAATTATCAGGGAAACCTTCTGGGTTTTGTTCTTGCCATCGCCAGCTATCTTCACACATTTCTTTTAAGCCAAATTCGGCTTTCCAGCCTAGTTGTTCTTGCGCTTTTTTAGGGTCAGCGTAACTTGAAGCAATATCACCACCCCGTCGTGGGCCTATTTCAAAAGGAATATTTCGACCACTCGCTTTTTCAAAAGCTTTTATGACTTCTAACACACTGTAGCCTTGCCCTGTACCTAAATTAAATATTTCAACACCCGGCTTAGTGGCTAGAGCGTCAAGTGCTTTGACATGCCCTTTAGCTAGATCAACCACATGGATGTAGTCTCTTACACCTGTGCCGTCTGGCGTGTCGTAATCATCTCCATGAACTATGAGTTTAGGTCTTTTTCCTACTGCCACTTGCGTAACATAAGGCATGAGGTTGTTGGGTATTCCGCTTGGGTCTTCACCAATCATGCCGCTTTCATGTGCACCTACAGGGTTAAAGTAGCGCAGTATAATTACGTTCCAGTTATTATCTGAAGCGTAGACATCTTCTAGAATGATTTCCATCATCAATTTGGTTTTACCGTATGGGTTCGTCACGCCTTCTATATCTCTGGGTGACGCTTCAGTAATAGGGAGTTCTTGAGGGTCACCATAGACTGTAGCTGAAGAGCTAAAGATTATGTTCTTAACTCCAAAGGCTTGCATGACTTTAGCTAGATTAAGGGTTCCAGCAATGTTATTTTGGTAGTAGCTTAAAGGCTTTGTCACGCTCTCAGCCACTGCTTTTAGAGCCGCAAAATGAATAACAGCATCTATTTTGTGTTTTTCAAAAATGGCTTCTAAAGCAGTTGTATTAAGCAAGTCAGCTTCATAAAAACAGAGTTTCTTTTGGCTGAGATTCTGCACACGCTTTAAGGATGCTTGTTTGCTGTTAACCAAACTATCTATCACGACAACATCATGACCTGCTTTTTGCAACTCTATGCATGTGTGTGTGCCTATATAACCTGCGCCACCTGTAACCAAAATTTTCATCTGTGTATCTCCCAAGCTTTTCAACGTTAGTTTACCTATTTTGTGAAAGCGTTAGTGTAAAAACTTTGCTAAGTGCTTAAATGGCATGCAAGCACTTATTTAATTTAAGAACATCGCTGTAACTCTCTTCACTAAGCAATAAAAAATCCCTGAACAGTTAAAGAATGTTCAGGGATTTGCTTACAAGTTTTAGCTTAGTCAATAATTTGAATACTGGGTTGCCTACCCATATGTCTTTTTGCGCGTTGACGCTGCAATAACCAGTTGGCTAGCAAAACTGCCAAAATAATCATGCCGATCAGTAATAAGAAGTACTCAATAGTGTAACTACCTTGTGTTGCATTTGCAGAGTTTGTGGATGCTATTGGAGCAACAGGAACTAACCAGTCAAATAAAGACTCTAAGAGAAGCTGAGTATGCGCAGCCTCAGCATTTTGAGACATGGTAAGCGCAATGCGTTCACGACCTTCTAGTACCGAATGCACTGCTAAGACATTACCCGCGGCATCAGAGATTAACGGTGTTGAAATCATGCCATCAACAGGCTCGAGTTTGCTTAGGTAAGTGTAAGCTTGCTTGAGTTCGAAGCTTTCGGGTAGTTGGGGTAGGAGTTCTTTGCCTTGAGCTGTGAGTTGGACTGTGTGGCTTGTTAGGCTGGTGTCTATGGCTTCTACAAGACGCAGGCCGTAATCTTCTGGGCTGTTTGTTGGGTACGTGTAGAGACTTAGTTGTTTTACATTAAAGCTTTGTTCGTAGTTCCAAAGGCGCTGCCATTCTTGGCTACTAAAGGCGCTACGCCAGTTGTTACCATCGAAGTAAGAAAGACCTCCTTCGGTTAGTATGACCGCACTGTAAAGACCTTTTCCTGTTGGGTCTACCAGCTTATCTTCACTTAATACCTCTTTGGTAGCGATATGAACTTTGTAGCTTTTTCCGCGTAGGTTTAGTTCATTTTCTAGTGCCACTAAGGCTGGGTCGTCTTGCAATGCAGTGATGATGAGTAGATGATTGCTGGTAGCTGAATTGTTACCCTCTAGCCTAGCTATATTAGGCAATGTGGGTTGTGCAATGGCTAGGTTTAGCAGAATAGAAGTAATGAATATAAATAATAAGGAACGGCTTAGTTTCATGACGTTTTACACCTCGAGCCTTGTAATTAGTACACAGCTATGGACATAGCATGCGTGTAGATTGTTAGCTTTAGTGTAGAGAAAGTTTTACATTTTGCTTGTGCGTTGCTCACAGCAATGTTAAATCGCATGCTTATACTAAGGCTCGCTGGAAGAATAAATAATCCATTTAGGGTAAAATGCAGAGAAT
>CAZWJZ010000325.1:0-5468 GCA_964634665.1 uncultured bacterium
GTACCTACCGCTATGATGGGCGCACCAACTGTGATGGTAGAAAAAATGCCAAATGGTGATGACATAATTAATGCCTTTCAGTCTGTAGGTAAATATATAGGCAAACCTATCAAGGCAACCATGAGTATTGAAGCAGGGGGACTCAACTCAGTTGTACCCATCTATGTTGCAGCTCGCTTACGCTTACCTTTTATTGATTGTGATGGTATGGGTCGCGCCTTTCCAGAGTTACAACAAGTTACTCACTCTATTTACGACATTTCCTCAACACCTTTTGCCATGTCTGACGAGCGTGGCAACACCGTACTTATGGAAACAGTTAGCAATAAATGGACAGAAACGTTTGCGCGAAGCGTAACCGTAAACATGGGTGCCATGGCCATGATTGCACTCTATCCAGCCACAGCTAAACAGCTTAAAGAAGCTTCAATACAAGGAACCATAAGCTTAGCTGAAGAAATTGGAAAAACCATTCGTCGAGCCAGACAAGAAGAAGCAGACCCAGTAAAAACAGTGCGTGAAGCGGTCGGTGGATTTGAAATTTTTAAAGGCAAAATAAGTGATGTTGCAAGACGAACCGAAGCAGGCTTTGCTAAGGGAGATGCTTTCATTGACGGCACCGATAGTTACGCAGGAAAAAAACTCGAGCTTAACTTTCAAAATGAACATCTGGCGGCAACAATTGATGGCGAAGTGGTTGTTTCTGTACCTGACCTGATCGCGGTTCTAGATTTAGATACAGGTGAGCCTATTACTACGGAAGGTATGCGTTACGGGTACCGAGTTGCTGTTATCGCGATACCTTGTGCACCAAAATGGCGTAGTGAAAAAGGACTCGAGCTTGTCGGGCCGCGTTACTTTGGTTATGACGTTGATTATGTACCAGTCGAAGAACGCTATGGCTAAATGAGAGTTTTAAGCGAAGAAAATATTGAGAATATTGCCTTGGGTGCAGCTGTTTTGGGTACAGGTGGGGGTGGTGACCCTTATATAGGTAAAGTCATGGCGCTTGAAGCTGTTCGTAAGTACGGCCCAGTTGAGCTTTATTCACTTGACGAAATGGATGATGATGACTTAATCGTACCTGCTGCGGGTATGGGAGCACCCGTTGTTTTAATAGAAAAACTACCTGCAGGTGACGATATGATTCGCGCTTTTAAAGCACTGGGTAACTATATGGGCAAAGAACCAAAAGCAACTATGAGCATTGAGGCAGGTGGTTTGAACAGCATTATGCCTATGTATGTTGCAGCACGCTTGGGCATTCCTATGATAGATGCTGACGGTATGGGTCGCGCTTTTCCTGAAATTCAAATGACCTTGTTTACGGCTAATGGCATAACTGCGACACCTTTCGCCATGTCAGATGAACGTGGTAATACCATCATTATGGAGACTATTAATAATAAGTGGACAGAAACCTTTGCTCGTACCCTTGTAGTTCATATGGGTGCTATGTCCATGATTGCTCTCTACTCAGCCACTGCAAAAGAAATTAGAAAGGCAGGCATACCAGGAACTATAAGTCTGGCAGAAAAGATTGGTCGAAGCATTCGGCAGGCAAGACTTGAAGAAGCCAATCCTGTTGCAGCTCTATGCAAAACAGTAGGCGCTATTTTACTTTTTAAAGGCAAACTAAGCGATGTGAACCGTCGGGTTGAGGGCGGCTGGAATTTGGGCGAAGCTAGCATAACAGGCATAGATGAAAATGCAGGTGAAACCCTAGTGCTTCATTTTCAAAACGAAAACCTAGGCTTAAGCAAAAAGGGCGAGTTTTTAGTAACCTCACCAGATTTGATAACTGTTTTAGATGTAGATACAGCCGAACCCATAACCACTGAACATTTACGGTATGGCATGCGTATAGCGATTATAGGCTTAGCTTGCCACCCAGCTTGGCGGGAAGAAAAAGCACTCGAGCTGGTTCACCCCAGAGTGTTTGGCTATAATGTTGACTACGTGCCTGTTGAGGAGCGCTACCAAAAATGAAAGAAGTAAACTTAGCAGATGCAAAGGCCTTAGCGATTGGTGCAGGTATTTTAGGCACAGGTGGTGGTGGTAATACTTATATAGGACGCGTCTGGCTCGAGCGTGAACTCAAAGCGCGTGGTGGCAGCGTAAAAATCATTCAGGCAGAGGACGTTCCTGATGATGCTTTAACTGTAGCCATTGGCGGTATGGGTGCACCCACAGTAGGAATTGAAAAACTAAATAAAGGTGACGAATACGAAAAGGCAGTAAGGGCTTTAGAAGACCATGTAGGGCAAGGTATGCATGCACTTGTTATAGGTGAAATAGGTGGTGCTAATGCCCTGCGACCTCTCATTTGTGCGTTACAAATGAACTTACCTGTGGTTGATGGAGACGCTATGGGTCGTGCTTTTCCTGAATTACAAATGGATACCTTTGCTATAGAAGGATTGCCGTTGACCCCTATGGCACTCTGCGATTCACATGGCAACATAGCTATATTAGACAAAACAGATTCTGTTCACAAAGTTGAAGCGTACGCACGTGCGTTAACCATTGAAATGGGTGGACGTGCTGCCCTAGCCATGCCAGTATTAAAAGGTAGTGACATGAAACGCAGCCTCATAAAAGACACGCTGAGCCTAGCAAAAAACATGGGTGATATTGTTCTAAAAGCTCGAGCTAAAAATACTGAACCTTCTGATGCAGTGGCTACTTTGGGAAACGGAAAAGTATTATTCCGAGGTAAAATAAGTGATGTTGAAAGACGAACTACGCAAGGGTTTGCAAAAGGAAAATTAAAGCTAATTGCTTTTGGTAACCCTAACGACACTATGGAAATTGTCTTTCAAAATGAAAATCTTGTCGCTTGGCATAATGGTGAAATTGTCTGCACAGTTCCCGACTTAATTTGCATTATTAGTTTAGATGATGGTGAGCCTATAGGTACTGAAATGCTTAGGTATGGACTCAGAGTTGCTGTCTTAGGCATGCCTGCGCCTAAAGAGTTAAAGAGTCAGCATGCCCTAGCAGTTGTTGGCCCCAAAGCTTTCGGATACTCGGATGTTTCATTTCAAGCGATGGCTGGTCATTTATTGATCTAGCATTTGCCCAATGTATCCTCAAATCAGCAAATTGTGTGACCTTAAATCCAAAGATATAAGAACACCTTGATTCAGATGCTAGCTGAACTCCATACTTCATTGAAGTAACGGCACGGCGCTAAGGGAACGTTTGAGTCATCACCATAAGCTGAGTTCGTAGTTGGTCTTGCGTCTCTGAAACGTTTTTAAAATACTTCACTCTGACCTATGCCTGAACTTAGGAGAAATAGGAATTTAAGAACGTCTCCCTAATAAAAGCCAATCGGGCTTTTATTAGGGCAATCTGGGATTGTATAATTAAACCTATTTCACTTTCTGACATAACTCGGGCAACTGCCATAAGTCCAAAACCGATTGCTTAAGTTATTTATTAAGTGGTCATTTAACAAATGCGTCAGGAACGTTATTTCTACTTCTTAGAAACTCTGTACTCAGGATTTAATAGTTGACTTGAGCGGCTATGAAAGTCATTCCAATTCCGTTTAAATATCCTTGGTAAGTAGCTTATTCTAATCTCAGCGGAGTGCAAGAAGAATCGTACAAATGAAGGTTGCTTTCTAAGCTAACTTGTTGGAGTTAAAATCGGTACTGAGCAATCAAAGAATTGGGTAGCTTCTCTAGATAGTCTATCCAAAAAGGTTTTCAGAATGACCTCATTGGTTTTCAAATACCCCCCTAGACTGCACCTTATTGTTTTAACCCAGCAAAATAAATTGGACGGACTATTCAGTTACCAGGGCATGTTTGCAAAAGTGATTCCCTTTTCGTTTAATGACAAATAAAACGCGGTCTTGGACCGATAAAACCAAGAAAAGCCTGCTAAGAGTGAGTTATGCCTCGACTAGCGTTAATTAAGCGAATAACTGGCCTTGCTATGAGCTGCTCTGTCTCACCTCGCTCCGCTCGAGTAATTGACCAGTTCAAAATTCACCTTGAGGATAGCTAAGCGGATTTAGCCTTGATTCAAGGGGCTACTTAAACTAAACTACAGTAGCTAAGCAAATACCTTACTTCCATCTTAGCGAAGGCATAAACTCATGGTCAGATCCAATATTAGTCCTAAATTATCTATTCGTTCAGGCTGGTTATTTGCCTTAACTGCAACGCTCATCTTCGGATTTCAACCTGTCCTGCTTAAAGCAACGCTAGACCTTGGTGTGAGTGCAGATGACTTACTTGTTTTACGCTTAACTATGGCTAGTCTAATTTTTTGGATAGTGACAGCTGTTACTAAAGAAAAAGTAGAAAAACTTCCTCAAAAAGCCTTCCTTTGGTGTTGTGCATGCGCTTTTTCTTTCGTATTGGCCATGTATGGTTATACCTTAGCGCTAAATTACACCTCGGCTTCAGTTGCCAGTATGATCTTCTCAGTTTTTCCTATCGTGACCCTCTTGATAATGAGTGTCTTAGGTGAGCGTTTTACACTAAGAAAAGCAGCTCGAGTGGTTCTAGGCTTAATGGGGGTTTATCTTGTGATTGGCCCTGGAGGAGATATAAGTCCTACTGGTGTTGGATTTGCTATGGGGGCTTGTTTTATTTATGCTTGCTTTTTGGTCATTATGCAAAAACAACTCAGTGAATATAAAGGGAAAACGATTATGCTTTATATTACAAGTCTTACAGCCGTTGCCTTTATTGGTATTAATCTTGTGGATGGTGTTGCTTTTGCCAGTATCACGGCTTTAGCTTGGTTCTTCATTTTTTTACAAGGATTTGTTGCGACTTACATTGCTCAACTATTGCTTTTTAGCGCTGTAAAAGGCATTGGTAGTGCCCAAGTTTCCCTACTTTTTCCACTCGAGCTTTTACTAACAATCTTTTGGTCGGCGCTTCTTTTGTCTGAGCGTTTGAGCGTTCTTCAGGGTCTTGGTGGGGGGTTAATAGTTTTATCTTTGGTTTTAGCTATCAATACACCAGGATTTGTACGCAGACGACTTATTCGCCCACGCTTATAAGCAAAGAGGCTTTAATACCTATATCATTGAAGTAATACTAAACTGATTGAATCGTGTCAAAAAACTGAGGGAAGTGAGAGCTTAGTCCCCGATATCAGCATTAATGTCGTGAGACTTTAAAATTCAGCTTAGTATTAGACAGACGGTGAAGTAAAACTAAACCACTCGAGCGTTCATGTTAGTGATGCTTTTATTTCAAACGGTTTTTGTACTCAAAAGGGAATTGCAAAACAAGCTTTGGTTGCTGAGAAGATAAAATTGACTAATCCAGACCTTATTTACTTACGAAGCACGTATGCTTTGGCTGGTTATGATAGTTTTGCTTGCTCTGCCTCTTATACCAATTTGCTTGAATAATGGCATAGTATCAATCTGTTGGAGGGAACGCTCTCACGAGCGGATTTAAGTCACTATTGTGACATTAAATCGGCACTTTGGT
>CAZWJZ010000326.1:0-5452 GCA_964634665.1 uncultured bacterium
GTCTGTGCATGGTTTGATAATAGAGATACACCTGTTGATATTTTGGGTTCGGTCATGGCGCGCAGTGAATCTGGCATTCTTATAACCCTAAATGCCTGCGGTGACGCTATGCCTTCATGTCACTCAGATATAAGCGTTTTTTGTGAAAAAGCTATTTTGCGTACAGGGGTATGGGGTGAAAAACTCAGTTTGCAAACCCATGGTGATGAAGCCATAAAAGAACTAGAAGTTGAAGCGTCACTAGGTTCATGGGAGCAATTCTTAAAGGTGCGCTCAGGTGAACTAGACAACTCGAGTCCGCCTTTGGTGGGCTTACGCATGGCTAAACTTTGGGATGCCATTAAGGCGTCTGCTGAGCAAAATGGAGCTCGAGTACAACTGTCTTAAAGCGCTTTTTGAGATTGGGATCTTAACGCGCTGTCCAACCCAAATCAATAGTAGCCGTAGCGCCTGTTATGCCCCACGCTTCTTCGGAGGCTAAATAAGCAACATAATTAGCAACATCAAGAGGCTCGAGTAGTTTTTTTATAACTACATTTTCTAAGAAAACTTTGTCTTCTACTTCAGCTTCACTAATGCCTCTGCTTTTGGCCTGATCAGCAATTTGCGCTTCGACTAAAGGCGTTCTTACATAAGCAGGGGCAACGGTGTTGCACGTTATGCCAAACTCACCACCCTCGAGTGCCGCTACACGCATGAGGCCTAAAAGTCCGTGTTTGGCACTAACATAAGCAGCTTTGTAAGGGCTTGCTGTTAAGCTATGAATGCTACCTATATTAATAATGCGCCCGTGCCCACTTTGCTTGAGGGCTTCCCAAGCGTATTTACTAAGCAAAAAGGGAGCGGTGAGCATAAGCGAAATCATGTTATCCCAACGGTCTTCAGGAAACTCGGCAATGCTATGAATACTCTGAAAGCCCGCATTATTAATCAGAATATCCAAACCACCTAAGTGCTTTATAGTGGTATCAACCGCTTCTTTACAGTCTTCTCGCTTGCTTAAGTCAGCCTTTATGAATAGGCCACCTAAGTCACTAGCAAGCTCCTGACCTGCCTCTGAAATATCAACAATAGCAACCCTAATCCCTTTTTTTGTTAGCACCTGCGCGCACGCTTTACCAATACCACTAGATGCTCCTGTAATCAGCGCAACTCTATCCATCGTAAACTCCTAAATGTAAGCTAAGTATTCCAATAAGCTATCCTAACAAGGCATGCTTATAGCATGACAGAAAAACCTGCCGAACAAGGCTACAGCTTTCCTGCCGAGTACAGCCCTCACGCTGCCACATGGATGGGCTGGCCTTTTGATGACGACTACTGGGAAGGCTACCTAAGTCAAGCTCGAGCTGATTTTAAATTACTTATCGAGACCATAGCGCGCTTTGAACCTGTGCATCTGGCTTGCGGTTCTGATGAGGCTGAGAAAAGTGCCAGAGAGCATTTGCAGTCTGATAAGATTAGCTTTTACCGAGTTAGCCTAGATGATGTTTGGTTTAGAGATATTGCGCCGCTTTTTGTAACAAACAAGTACGCTTTAGCTGCCACTCATTGGCGTTTTAATGGTTGGGGAAATAAGTTTCGTTTTGAGAATGACAGCAAAGTAGCTGAACTGATTGCTGAAAAGTTAGCCATAAAACGCTTTGATGTGCCGATTGTTATGGAGGGGGGTGCCCTAGATATAAACGCGCAAGGGGTTTGTTTAACAACTCGTCAGTGTTTGCTTAATCAAAACCGCAACCCTAACTTGAGTCAAGCAGAGATAGAAACGTACTTAAAAGAGTATCTTGGCGTGAAGCATATAATTTGGCTGAACCAAGGTTTAGAGGGTGATAAAACAGATGGTCATGTTGACACCATTACCCGCTGGGCTAATGGCAGCACCATTATTAGCTCTATTTGTGAAGATGCCAATGACAGTAACTATGCGCCCCTACAAGAAAATTTAACCCTACTAAAAAGCTTGCGTCAAAGTAACGGTGAACCCTACACTATTATTGAGCTACCCTTACCAAAAAAACGTATTGATATTGAAGATGAACGCTTACCCCTAACCTACGCCAATTTCTATATAGGTAATGGCTTTGTGATTATGCCCACCTATCAAGATGCCAATGATGAAAAAGCTTTAACTATTCTTAAGGATGTTTTTGCAGATCGTGAAGTCATAGCTCTGCCATCTTTAGGTATTATTTCAGGGGGCGGTTCCTTTCACTGCGTTACGCAACAAGAACCTAAACTCTAAAAAGCTTTATAGTGACTTAATCAAAGATACTTAGAAAGTCGCTAGCTTAAAACCTAGTTTATTAGCTATATTTCCTGTGGAATTGAGGTAAAGCCATGAGCCAAATCAAACTAGCTGTCATTCAAATGAGTTGTTCTGACAATTTAGAAGTGAATGTTGCAAAAGCGATAAGCAAAGTCCGTGAAGCTGCTGCTAAGGGTGCACAGATTATTTTGCTGCAAGAACTCTTTGAAAATTTGTATTTTTGCCAAGTGGAGCGAGAAGACTACTTTGCTACTGCCCATACGGTCACAAATCATCCTTTTTTATTAAAATTTCAAGAGCTAGCTAAAGAACTTAAGATTGTTTTGCCGATTTCTTTTTTTGAGCATGCAGGGCAAGCTTATTTTAATAGTCTTGGTATGATAGATGCTGACGGAACCTTAATGGGTATTTACCGTAAGAGTCATATTCCTGATGGACCAGGTTATGAAGAAAAGTTTTACTTTAACCCAGGGGATACAGGCTTTAAAGTCTGGCCAACCCAGTACGGCAAGATTGGTGTGGGTATCTGTTGGGATCAGTGGTTTCCGGAGGCTGCAAGGTCTATGGCGCTAATGGGTGCAGATCTTTTGCTTTACCCGACAGCTATTGGTAGTGAACCTGAAGAAGTAGGTGGCTTAGATACAAAAGATATGTGGCAGCGTGCCATGATCGGTCACGCGGTATCTAATGTTATGTACGTTGCTGCGGCTAATCGTATAGGTACAGAGCATGTAGCAGGTTTGGAGCAAAGTTTTTACGGTAGTTCGTTTATAACTGATTACACAGGAACAAAACTAGCTGAAGCAAATAAAACAGACGAAACTATTCTTTATGCAGACTTAAATTTTGCAGCGGCACGTAGCTTTAGGGCAAGTTTTGGCTTTTTTAGAGATAGACGACCCGAGTTATATAAAACCCTGCTAACGCTAGACGGAAAGACGAAGTAACTAGCTTTGTATTATGAGCAAAAGGCTCATTTAGAAAAACTGTATTTTGCACTCATTGCTCATTGCTCAACGTATTTATAAAAGTCAACACCTTTAGGAGCAAAAAAAAGCTAAACTATAAGTTGTGACAGGCACTCTAGGTTTATTCTCACTGGTTGATCTCTTTCAGCTACTTTCTTCATCAGCACGAACAGGCCGCCTTACTGTTGATCATCCTGACGGACGCGCTAAAGTGTACTTTGATAGAGGACAAGTTGTTCATGCCGTCATGAATGAACAACAAGGCGAAGAGGCAGTCTACACGCTATTTAAAGATGAGCGAGGAAGCTTTGAATTTCAAGTAGGCATACCAGCCTCTGAAAAAACCGTAACATCATCAACGGAAAACCTCATGCTAGAAGCTATCCGTCGACTTGATGAAAATAACCGAGATGACGACGTCATGATTCCTGACGAAGGCGTCCCCGTCTTTACAGGAGATATAAACACCAAAACCACCCTCACGCTAGAACCCCAGGAACTCGAGCTGGTCAAATACATGGACGGTATGCATACCATTCTTGAGATTGCAGCCAAAACCAATACTGAAAAAAATGTTATTAAAACAGCGGTAGATAGGCTTGTAAGAATTGGTGTTTTAAAATTAAGAGACAAAAAACCACGTACAGCTCGTCTGGTAACAAGACTCGAGCGTGATACTTTGCCTACAGGTACGGTGGGTGTAGATGCCAACATTTTGGTGCAATGGTCAACTATTTTGGGTGAAGACCCCAAACAAGTTGCTTGTCGTTTTCCTGATGGTCGGGTACTTATGTTTAAAACCAAGCCAATTGATAAAGCAGGTCCTTTTATTATGTTTTCTATGGAAACACTAGCGATTGTTGATTTACCTGTCAATGTTGCGTTACTTGTAAAACCTATAGCTTAAACACTCGAGTTTTTCTTTACTCTTTGTTGTCTTTAGTTAATGTGTTTAGTGCTTATGCTTTAGGTGTTAAACTAAGCTTATGTCTAACCTTATTCAAGCTACTGAGCTGCAAGGCATTGCTGGTCAAGAGAATGTGCGTATTGTTGACGTGCGTTTTGCGCTTAATGACCCTAAAAAAGGTCGTTCGTTGTATCAAGAAGGGCATATTCCTAATGCTCTTTTTCTTGATTTAGATGAAGACTTGTCTGTACCGCCAAGTGAGCATGGTGGGCGGCATCCCTTACCAGATATGCATTTTTTTGCAAAGAAGCTGGGGCGTTTAGGTATTTCTGAAAAGCATCATGTTGTTATTTATGATGATGCCGCTGCTGTTTTTGCGGGTCGTTTGTGGCTTATGTTGCGTTTACTTGGGCATCAAAAGGTACAGGTTTTAGATGGTGGTTTAAGTTCATGGCTAGCTGAAGCTAATGGCTTGAGTCAAGATACCCCTGCATTTGAAGCTGTTCCTTATGAAGCTGTTTTGCAAGACGATATGCTGGTGGATGCTGAGTACATAAGTAGAAACTTAGATAACCCGAATGTGCTCTTGATAGATGCCAGAGGCAAAGAACGCTATCGTGGAGACAGCGAACCCATAGACAAAAAGGCAGGGCATATACCTAGTGCCCTAAATATGCCTTACACAGATAATCTTAAAGACGGAAGGTATAAAAATAGTAACGAGCTTAAAGAACGCTTTGCTGATGTAAAAGATGCCCAAGAAATAATTGTTTACTGTGGTTCAGGTGTAAGTGCAAACCATAATTTAATTGCTTTAGAAGAAGCAGGTATAAAAGCCGCAAAACTCTATGTTGGTTCATGGAGTGACTGGTCAAGTTATGAGCATAACCCGGTTGCCACAGGTGATGAGCATGATCAATAGTGAATTCAAAAAATTTAGACTCAGTACAAAAGCCCTCATCATCATCTGCTAAACTCAAACCTATGACAACAAGCACCCCTCCCAATAATTGGCTTTACAAACTCCTCAGAGAACCAGCCAACAGCCTTACTCATTTAGTAGGCATACTGCTAAGTATTGCAGGGCTTGTTACGCTCCTTGTCTTATCAAACGGAGAACCTTTCCGAGTAACTGCGTTCGCCATATACGGCGCAAGCCTCATTGTTCTGTACACAGCAAGCACGCTCTACCACAGCCTAAAAGTAAACGAAAAAGGTCTAAAAGCCTTGAAACGGTTTGACCACATCGCCATATTTGGCCTTATAGCAGGAACCTATACCCCTGTTACCCTAATCGCCCTACAAGGC
>CAZWJZ010000327.1:0-5411 GCA_964634665.1 uncultured bacterium
TTTTGGCTGCTGAGGTGGTTTAGGTAGATCGATTCTAGAAAAATCAAAATCGAAGTAAGGCATTTCTATAAACTTGTAAATCTGACTGAGTATACTTTCAGGGTTATTACAAAATTCGTTAAACGGTACAGAGAGAAAGTTTTTACCGAAGTATTTTTTTCCATCTCTCTCTATAATGTCATAGTTAACCTTCCAATAAATAAGTAAACGTACGATGGCGGGGAGCGTGTAAAATTCCTTAGGGTCATAGTCAGCTTCTTCCAACCTAATGGCAAAAAGTGATTCAGGACTGTTACCCATTGCCACTTCTAATCCCCAACCATTAAAATTGTGTTGCCTGTGCCAGAAGTCCATACTTGTTTTTAGTTTCATCAGTTTTCCTTTAAGGTTATCGTAACCATATTTTAAGTGTGATGATGCAAAAGCTGCAGCTGGCCTGTGCAAGTGAATGAGTAGCGCAGGCTGTGCAATATCAGCTAAGTCCTGAATTTTAAAGTGGAGTTTTACATCATCAAAAAGTACATTTTTATGGCTGTTAAGCAAGTAAGTCAGGTATTGTCTCTGTTTATCGTTCAAACCATATTGTAGTACTTCTATAGAATCAAGAGGGGTGTAGTAATGCCAGAATTGTTGTTTATCTTTGTTTAAAAGTTCAATAAATTCGTCTCTGGTTTTTTTAAAATGTTGCTTAGGTAATTCACGTAAGTTGATATTAAAGGGTTCATCATAGCATTTTAATCTTTTATCTTGGCGAAGTGTTTCCCAAAATATAGTTGTGCCTGAGCGGGGTAATCCTGCAATAATTATATTCATTAAGCTTTTTCTTTCTGGTTTTTAATGCTTGCATTTATAAGTCCGTAGGTGAGTGCCGGTATGTTACCTATGATTAAGTATAACCCAATGTGACTTGCCGATTTGAGTAGTAGTAGCGGTAAAAGTAGACCTAGAGCGTAAAGTAAACCAAATATATTTATTTTAATGACATGGTTTTTGATTCTCCAGTTTGCCACAAAAAATAATGCGAATCCAGAAAATGGGGCGGCTATAATGAGGCTCCTAATCAGCTGGATGCCTTGCAAATATGAACTACCAAATAATTTAAGTATTAATGGACTTGCTAAATAGAGAACGATCGTTATAGGTAAAATTATAAGTGCCATGATTTTAAGTGCTCGTATAAGAGGTGTGGTATCCCCTTCTTTTGTGGAACCTTGAATGAATGCAGATGTGGAAAGTGACATGGCTAAAGAGTTTATGAGCATGGCCATCATAGAACCAATATAAAATTGTGCAGCGATGGTTTCCCCAAATCTTTCGATGATAATTAGGGGGGCTATCATATAAGGGAGACTAATAAAGTAGCTTCCTATATGGTTGCTTAGTGCATAGCCCAGTATGTTATGGTTATCTAGAATAAAGTTTAGGTTTGGTTTGAACACGTATTTAGGGCGTAAGTTTCTTTTTAGCTGAAAACTAGAAAAACCGGTGGAGGCAAGTGAAGCGATGGTGAATGTAATGAAAACAGCTTCAGGGCCATTTAGTATAAAAATCAGAAAGAGCGGGAAGGTAAGTTTGATTAAATGCATTATGAGGCTGCGAAGGAATACGATTTTGCCAGAAAAGTGAGCGAGAAGAATCTGGTCAGTTAGGGTTACGAGTACCATTGCTGCAGTTCCTAAGACGAATACAAGATTCCAAATACTGTTGTTAGTTATGAAAGATAAAACTGAAGTAGATTTTGTTAGTAAAAGCAGATAAACTGCACTTATAAGTACGGTTGTGAGTAAGCTCCAGCAAATGGATGTATTGATTAACTCGTCTCCTTCCTTGTTAGACAATTGATTAATGTAACGTATTAGGGCCAAGCCGAGACCTAGGTTAGAGATGCCTGCAATGAGAGAGGATGCTGACAGCAGGGCTGTTGCTATTCCTATTTCGGTTTCTGAAAATAAGTTTGCTGCAACTATCCAAAATAAGAATCCTACAGCTGCTCCCAAAATATTATTTATGAATAAATAGATGCTGTTTGATATGAGGAAGTCACTGCCTATCGTTTTAGTAATTAGTCGTCTTAAACGTACCAATTCATTCTCCCCCAATATTGATATTGTAAATTTTAGGCTGAGCTATACCATTTCGTTGTGCCTGAAAATGTAGGTTTTGTATGCTAAGGCTTTGTATGTTCGGTGGATTGTAATAGCGATCGCTTAGGGAGAGGGTAAACCAGCCTGGTGTGGGTATATTGAATGTAAGCTCCTCCGTACCGCTTATTTCACCTGACCACAAAGTCTGATTGTGCAATGCTACAACAAGGTTAGGTAAATAAAAATTAGGATTTCTCGCTTTTGCTACGAAACTAATTTCTCCGGGATGACAAACGTAAAAATAAAGAAACCCTCTATCAAATAACTCAACCCCTTTGTTTACAAATTGTATGCCTTCTTTCGGAATAAATGATTTCATTTCCATATTACAGTTACTAATAGGTGTCACACTCGTGTTGATTAAGGGAACAATATTAAATGGCTTTAAGGTTCCAAGGCCAATAAAAAAACTTATTATTATGGTAAATACTAGGATGAAATATCTAATTGGAAATCACACTCCAATGATATTGTCTTTGTGGCATAAATTTATTTTCGTTTTTGTGTAGTATGTAAAGACTAATCTTGTGTTGACCACTTGGAAGTTTACTTGTCATAACCTCTCCCCACCAATAACCTGATTCGTCAAATTCAATAGTTTTTTCGCTAAGCCTTACACAAATAATTTCACATGTGTGTGCCACGAGCATGTAGTTTTCGATCCTTGGAGGTGTAATTTTTAGCCCTGCAAAGGAAGAGTGCCATTCATCTGGATTGATTAACTCTGGTGTAGACAAAGCCAACAGTGTTATTTCAATGTGATCACTATTAAAAGTGTGATTGTTTGAGTTTGCGACTATCAGATTCAGAATAAATGCAGACGTCAGAAAAACAATAAACGTTCGTACGCGAAAAAATTGAGAAGGAAAAATTATTCGAGGGTTTCCAATACAATAAATCAACAACACACTTAGTGTAATTGAAGATGCTGTTGTAGAAATGTCAAACTGTTGCATCATCAAAAAACCACTTAGTGAAGCTAAACACAAACTAGAAAAAGTGGCATTCCTTTTCAGATTTCTTATTGTATTTTGAAATATCCATATGATTGTTGTTAATAATGTGATAAGCCCAACAAAACCTGTTTCAAGAAGTGTTTGGATCAATAGATTATGACTGTGGGTGTAAGGATTTAATATGTAATACGTTGTGGGATATAACTCAAATAATGACTTTAGATTTCCTATTCCTACGCCGAAAATGGGATTGTGAGATACATAGCTTAAGCTATCAACAAAGATCGCTATTCTTGTTTGTAGAATATTGTGAAGATCATAAAAAGCAAAAGTCCGAATCAAAGGTAAAGAAATATCTGGCTGTAAGAAGAGTATCATTATAGTTATTACAACGAGTATAATAAGAATAAGAGCTCTGGCTTTTGACTTGATTCCAACGAAAATTACTGTGCTAACAATCAATCCTAATATACCAACCCAACTTAACGATAGCATTAGCGAAGTGAGTAGTAAAAAAAGTAGTAATGAGCCGTGAATTTTTGCACGATGGCTAATGTGATGAAACGCAATTGGGAAGCCAAGTATTAGCATTGACGCTGCCCAGTTATGAAGAGACGCACCTTGAAAGAGCCCAGATGGTATAAGATTTGCATATGAAAGAAAATCAAGAATAATACTTATACCTAGTATAGTTAATCCTAACTCGAATGCTAATAGGTGTTCGTATATGGTGTTTTCATTTAAGTGAGCCTCTAAATAAATAAGTAAAATGACGAGTAACGGGGGGATAATGATGAAACTGATTACAGAAGAAAGGGGCCAAGTGCTTAAAAGCGTGATCAAAGCTGAAAAAAATAAAGCAAAAAAAATTTGTTTCCGATTTCTCACAACTATTTGAGGATTAGATATCAAGGTTAGCAAACCGTATCCAATATGGAGAATTACTCCAATAATTCCGAATGACCCAAGGGGTAAGAAGAAAGTTGCTAAATATGGTATCACTTTTCTAGAGAATTGGAATCCGTGGATAAGTTGACCTAGGATAGAGTTAGTCATTCAATATTCCCCATTTAGTTCATGTAAAAATAGATATTCATTTGACATTGAGTAGAAGGTGGACAGAACAAAAATATAATTAAAACTTTAAATTCTACCGAAAATTTGTTGCACTTTCCCGAGAATCATTTAGAATTTATATTATGGATAGGGGTAATATGATAAACAACATGATGTTTGCGATTCCGTGAGCAATTGTTACACCGAGAAGAGATTTACAAACGTGTACTATCCAACCCCAGAAGAAACCGACTATTGTAACGAATACTACGTCAAAAGCTGAATTCCAACCAATGTGCATCAGTCCGAAAAGGATTGATATGTAGATAATTCCTGGCCATACTCCTAGGGCTTCGGTTGCTGTTTTTTGTAGTATGCCTCTAAACAGCAACTCTTCACTGAAACCAGTGAAGAGCATGAGGCTTAGGGCTGGCCAGAAAACGTCTGTAAATGCGAGTGAGTTGGCTAGTGGTTCTGGTTGTATGATCATGCGTTCGAATGTGCCTATGAAGAAGCCTGTTATTATTGTGAGGGTTTGAAATACAGGCATATTGAAGGTGAATTTGAAGTCTTTTAGTGTGTAGCCCAGAGTGTATATGGCTACTATTGTTGAGACTATCAGGGGGATGTTTACGAGTGCTAGTAGGTTTTCTTGTTCTGTTAGCCAGAATGGCATGCTTAGGCTCATTAGGCGTATGAGGGGTATGACTGCCATGGCGGTGTAGAGTTTGCTGTTTTTGGTGTCGCTTAGGACTCCGTGGGTAAGGAGGGTTATAAGTAGCGTTGCGTGGATGCTTAGGCCAAAAGCTATGTTTTGTGTGTTTGTGACTATTTCTGCTATGAGGAAGAATACTAGGTAGCTGCCAAAGGGTAGCCATGTTGGGATTTTGAGGTGGGATTTTGTTGTTAAGGTTTGGTCCATTTGGTTCTTTCTAAATATTTAACTTCTGAGTTTATGTGTTTTGTTCCCAACGTGCCCCCAACGGTTGGGGGTTTTTTGGTTGAGGCTATGCTTTGATTGGGGCGTGAAAGTATTTTTTGTTAGTTGGGTTTTTTCTTTGTGTTTTTTGGTTGCTTGTTCTTCTTCTTTGATTTCTCCTTTACCTGATGGTGCCGTTCGTCCTTTTTTAGTTGTTGAGGGAGCTTTTTTGAATGCAAGCTTGCTGCCTGGTGATGTTGGTTCAGCTGAGTTTGTGATTTCAGTTAATGACCCAGATGGAGTGCTGGAGGATGCTATCTCGTGTTTGAGCTTGTC
>CAZWJZ010000328.1:0-5410 GCA_964634665.1 uncultured bacterium
AAACCCTAAACCAAAACTAACAGCAGGATAGTCAAATTGATTCGTCAGCTACGTAGGGGTTGCTTTGCGCACTATTATCAATTAAATAATACCTTTGCGACTTTAGTTCTTACAAGTTATACCAAAAAAACAAGGCGCAGCTAGTGCTACGCCTTGTCATCTTTTTACTTAAATCTTAGTCTAAGAAGTCTCTTAGTTTACGGGTTCTGCTTTCATGGTATTTGAGTTTGCGTAGTGCTTTATTTTCGATTTGACGAATCCGTTCACGGGTTACACCAAAGTGAGAACCTACTTCTTCAAGGGTGTGCTCACGGCCATCTACGAGTCCTTTGCGTAGTTTAAGAACCATGGCTTCACGTTCGTTTAGCTTGTCAAGGGCTTCTTCTAGCTCTTCACTTAAAATGGTTTTGCTGGCTTGCTCAACTGGTGATTCTATGTTTTCATCTGGAATGAAGTCACCATAAAAGCTGTCTTCTTCATCACCAATGGGGGTTTCTAAGCTGAAGGGTTCGCGTGTAAGCTTAAAGGCTTCTTCTACTTTTTCGGCGTTCCAGTCTGGGCCCATGGCATCAGCTATTTCTTCAAATGAGGGTTCACGAGAAAGTTCTTGTTGTAAGCGGCGTGCAGCTCGAGTGAGTTTGTTAATGGTTTCAACCATGTGCACAGGAATACGAATGGTACGGCTTTGGTCAGCAATGGCACGGTTGATTGCCTGACGAATCCACCATGTGGCGTAAGTGGAGAACTTGTAGCGTCTGCGGTACTCGAACTTTTCAACGGCGCGAATGAGACCTTGGTTGCCTTCTTGAATAAGATCAAGAAAGCTCATGCCACGCCCGTTGTATTTCTTAGCGATAGATACTACTAAGCGCAAGTTGGCTTCAATGAGGTGCTGTCTAGCCATGTCGCCATCTTCTACCACGCGTTGTAAGCTGCGTTTTTCACGTTCTGCTAGGACTTCGGACTCTTCAGCAAGACGAACTCTTGCTGCTTCGCCATCTTCAATACGGCGGGCTAAGCTGATTTCTTCTTCGAGTTTTAAAAGGTCAACTTTGCCGATTTCTTGCAAGTACTGCCTGACAGGGTCGTTAGTGCGAACCCTAGAGTCAGTCATGGCTTCAGCTCGAGCTTCTAGTTCTTCGCGGTCTAGTTCGTCGCTGCTTTCATCTACAGATATGCCTGCAATTTCGTCTTCAATGCCGGCCTCAAGGTCAATCTCGAGGTCGTCCATGTCATCGCCGAAGCCTTCTAGGTCTTCGTCATCATCTTCATCTTCATCTTTGTCTTCAATGATAATTTCATCTTCAGCTAAGTCGGCTATAGCAATGCCTTTGGTGCTGAGTAATTCCATGAGGTCTTCGAAGTTGGCTTCTTCTGGTTCTAGGCCTTGCTCGAGTAGGGCTTTATTAAAAGCATCGCTAATCTCAGCAGTATCAAGGCTATTTTCGTTTTCTTGGGCTAGTTCGATGAGTTCAACGATGTGCTCGCTTTCTAACCAGCCTAGGTCATTGTCATTTATTTCAACTTCTACAACTTGCTTTACGCTTGCCATTAAGTCTCCTTTGAACGCGTGACTTTACTTAAAGTGAGGGTGTTTGGCTTATATTGGTTGATGGGGAAGGGTTTTGCGTACCGACTCTAAACTGTGTATAGTTTCTTTTTGTCATTTAGGACCTTGGTTTGAGGGTACGTTTATAAACACTTTCGCATAGCTAGCACACTATGTTAGCAAGAAACGTAAGATGAGATTCAAGAATACATAACATTTTGATTGATATACCGTAAGGCACGCTAAGATAAAGACTTAAGATAGAGCTTGACGGTTGCCTTTATCAGAGGAGTGTTGCATTAGAAGGTGGTTTAGTGTTACCAATTTCCTTGTGTTGAAGCTGGCTTTTGCGCTCTAATAGCTTTAGAGAATCGGAAGGGCTAGAGGACTTTAAAGTACTGGAGTTTAAGTTATGACAATGCTTATTTCTGTTATGAACCCTAAAGGTGGGGTAGCAAAAACAACTACAACCATTACGTTAGCCTCAGCCTTAAGTGAAACTTTTTCTATTGCTATTGTAGATATGGACCCACAAGAGAGTGTAAAAACTTCGCTTGGTAGTAGAGTAGATATGAAGCTTTACACGGCTAGGAAGCTGACCCATATTAAGGATTTGCCTAATAATACAAAAGCAGCGGCTTTTGATTTCATATTTATTGATACGCCTGCCAGTATGAACAAAACGCAAATACAAACAGTTATAGATGTGAGTAGTTACGTTATTGTTCCTTGTAAAGCTAGTCGACTAGACTTAGAACCAACCCTAAGATTTATAGATACTTACCTAATACCTAAGAAAGTGCGTTTTAAAGTGCTGTTAAGTCAAGTACAAGCAAACTCGAGTTATGTGGATACGGTTCGTAATGAGCTTTTGGAGCAGCGTGTTCCGTTGTTTAAGCCTTTTGCTAGGCAGTACCAAGCGTATGCTTATGCGAGTGATGCTGCTAAGAGTATTTTTGATTTAGGGTATCAAGCAGCGAGTGCGCAAAATGATTATAGGCGCATTGCAAATGAGCTTTTAGAAGACTTACAGCCTTTAGATATTAGCGCTAGCTTTAATAAGCGTGCTAGGGGTTGAGCTTGACGAGTTTTTAGTTAAAACTACATAAGAAAGGAGTCCTTTGCGTTTGTAAAGGACTCCTGTTTTTCAGTGAATGCCTAGCGCATTTGTTTAAGTAACATTGACTTGCCTAAAGCAAGACCAGCATTCATAAGGGCTTGGTTGTTAGTGCCTCCACCAAGTAAACCCAATAAGCCGCCACCAGAAGCAGCTTCAGGAACTTGCTGCTCAATGGTTTGACGCTCATGATTCAAAAGTTCACTAAGACCACCTGCACTTAAGTTCTGCTGACGCTTAGTTTTACCTAAAGCACCCATAACCATAGGGGCTAAGAAGGTCATTAGCATACCTACTTTACTCGAGTCTAAACCTAGTGCTTTACTAATGGCATCTTGAACAGGGTTGGTTTGAGCACCCAAAATATGACCTAAGATACCGCCACCATTCATAGCTCTTGTGCTGGTAGGTGCGCTACCTAAAACAGCGCCTAAAAGACCTGCTGCACCACTACTACTACTGCCACCACCAAGTAAACCGCCTAGCATAGATGCTGCTGCACCTGCACTGCTGTTACGACCGCCGCCACCAAGCATGCCAGAAACCATGTTCATAGCTGCGGCACTACCACCCATTTTCATGAGTGAACCGAGTGCGCCACCATCATTACTCGAGCCCATAAGGTTTGATACATGATCTAAAATGCCACCATCATGGTCACGCTCTAAAGCGCTGCTTAAGTCCATAGCGGCTTGTGGGCTAGCTTGCGTGTTCTTGGCTAAGCCACCTACCATCATGGGTAGTAAAGCTGAAACGGCTTGTGTGGTTTGTTCACTACTCATACCTATTTGTTGACCAATGCTATTTACTACATCGGGGCTTAGTTGTTTGCTAAGCATATTTAAAAGTGACATCTGTTTCTCCCTCACAGCATGAAATGAACTCTAGTTTACCTTTTTTAAACTTTCGAAAGACGCACTTGTCACTAAAAACACGCTAAAACACTGTTTTTAGTGACACCTTAAGCGATTTAGAAAAATTTAGAGTTTTTTAGCACCTTACTCAGCAGCCGTGATGCTTAACTTTAACTCGCCATATTGCGTTAGGCCTTCACGGATTGCCTCTAGGCTCAAAACACCATCTTTAATAGGAGGTGCATCTTGAGCTACAATAATGGTGATGGTTTTAGCTTTAGAGCCAGTACCAAGCTCAATTTTTTCAGGACTAATAGTGACACCCTCGGGTGCTTCATCTAAGGTAATGGTTGTTGTCGCAATGCCTAACTCTATGCCAGAAAGCGGACTAATATCTACTGTAATGTTCTCTTCTTCACCTGCTTTTAGGCTTAACTCTTTAGGTTCAATGACAACGCTATACTGAGCTGCCGCACGCTCTAAAATTAAATTGCAACCACTCAGTAAAAGCAAACCTACTATCAAAATCACTAAGTTTTTCATTATTCTCTCCTAAAAAAAGCATCTAAGCTCTGTATTTATTCAAAGTGTTCATTCAAACAAACATATACATCATAAAGACTCGCTGTGAGAAAGACTTGTGAAGAAATAACAGTTAGACTAAGAACCATGCTCGAGCGTAGCTTATTAACCGCTAATGTTGTTTATAACGGCTTAGGAACTCCCAGACAAAAAGGTGCCATGGTGATTCAGAGCGTGCAAGGTGAAGAAAAAATCATTGCCATAGATGATCTAGCAACAGCCAAGCTAAACTTCCCTAATTTAGAGCCAAAGCATGTTGGTTTAGCCTTATCACCAAAACCTGTTAATGCCCACATGCATTTAGACTTAACAAGCATGCCTTACTTTCAAGGTAACTACGAAGGCTTTATAGCTGAAGTCATTAAACACTCAGTCTCAGGTAAACGAAACCTAGACGCTGTAAAACAAGCTGTTCAAGACTTAAAAAAGCAAGGCATAAACGTTATTGGTGACATAGTTACCCAAGAAGAAGTTATGACTTACCTGCTAGCCTCAGATTTACAAGGCGTTGCCTATTGGGAAGTTATAGACCCAAACCCCGATAGTAGCGAACAAACTTTCAATAAAACTGTAGAACAGTTACGTAAATTCAAAAAGCTCGAGTGTGAAGGTGGCATGCGCGTAGGTTTAAGCCCACACACGCCCTACACGGTCAGTGCACCACTCTTAGAAAAGCTTGCTAGACTAGCCAAGCAAAATAACTTACCCATGCAAATCCATGTGGCTGAAAGCCATGGCGAAAAACAGCTGTTTGAAAACGGACAAGGGAAGCTTAGAGACTTTATGGGTGACGCCTTAAAGCATTGGAGCGCAATCAACACAACAGCTATTCAGTACCTAAAAAAATTAGGTGTACTAGAAGCAAGACCCAGCCTTGTCCACATGGTGCAGGTAACAGAAGAAGACATAAAAACGGTGCAAAAGGTAGGTTGCACTGTCATTCACTGCCCACGCTCTAACCAAGCTCTTAACTGCGGACGTTTCCCTATGGAAAGCTATGCAAAACATGGTGTAAGCCTAGCCTTAGGTACAGATGGAAGAGGCTCGAGTGGTTCTTTAGATTTGCAAGCTGAGTTGCGTGCAGCGCTTGAAATACATAGGGATAAAGCTAGTTTGCAGGGGCTTATTTGGGCAGCAGTTAAAGGTGGCTATAGAGCATTAAATATGAAGCCTCCACAGATCGTTAGGGGAGACTCAGCAGGTAAACTGTTTATTTGGAAATAAGCGTTTGGTGTGTTGTTTCAATAAAATGGTGTAACTACTGACCCTATAGCAGTAACGGTTCAATGCGAGGTAAAACGAGCTGCC
>CAZWJZ010000329.1:0-5404 GCA_964634665.1 uncultured bacterium
GGGGTGGCTTTATTATTTCAAGCTTTGGTTTTCAAGCCTTATTTACGGTGGGGGCAGGGGTTGTGTTACTAGCAGCTATGATTGCTTGGCGCTTCTTCCCAAGTGAATATACAGTAGAAACTGCTGTATCTAATGAAGCTTAAGCTTGGTTTAGGTGTTGATTTACTGAATTATTTTTTAGATACTTGTGTTTGTTAGTTGAATCATGTATACTTATTTTGTTCCGAAAAAGTTAATAGCTATTTTGTAACACGGGCTTAAGCCCAGAAATTAAAATGCTTTACAGAAGTTTAGCAATAAGGAAAAAAAATGACAACAGGAAAAGTAAAATGGTTTAACGGCGAAAAAGGTTTTGGTTTCATCGAGCAAAATGATGGAGGCGCAGACGTTTTCGTACACTTCTCAGCTATTCAAGGTGACGGCTTCCGTAACCTAAACGAAGGCGACGAAGTTGAATTCAAAGTAGAACAAGGCCAAAAAGGTCTACAAGCTGCCAATGTAACGGTTACTAACGCAGCTCCATCTCGTTACTAAATTAACCTAACTATTCAAGAAATCGCTCAGCGCAAGTTGAGCGATTTTTTTGTTTATACTTAGATCTTGGAGGAATAAAATGACGAAGCAAACTTGTAAACTCATTTCTTCAACAACTAGCTATCAGGGTAAACAAGGCTTTGATTACGCATCGGCTATTTCTGCTGAAAGTGTAGGCGCTAAAGCGCTCTGCATGCATATGCTTGTCATTCCACCAAAAGCTAAAGCAAAAGCTCATTTGCATGAAGCGCATGAAACTGCAATTTATGTTATGAGTGGCGAAGGTGGCATGTACTACGGCGAAAACTTAGAAGAATATATGCTTGCTAAAGCAGGTGATTACATTTATATTCCTGCGGGTGTGCCACATTTACCTTTCAACTCGAGTGATTCTGTTGATTGTGTGGCGGTTTTAGCACGTACTGACCCAAATGAGCAGGAGAGTGTGGTTTTGCGTCCTGACCTAGATGGACTTAGGGAGGTTTTAAGATGATTTCTAAACATTCAGATGATGGTTTTCGTAATGCCTTTGAGGGCATTAAACTCAAGAATTTAGTGCAGGCTGATAAGACCATGCTGCTTAAGTTTCTACTTGAGGCTGGTAGCATTCTTCCTATGCACTCTCATCCGCATGAGCAAACCGGTTATTTGCTTGAAGGTGAGCTTGAATTTATGATTGCTGGTGAAGTGAGTGTCGTTACAACAGGGGATAGCTGGTGCATTGCTGGCGAACTCGAGCATAAGGTGGTTGCGCTTAAAGATTCAGTAGTGCTTGAGATTTTTTCACCTCTGCGTGAGGATTTGTTGCCTTAGCAGCTTTATTTTAAGCTAGTATGATTCGCATGAAGCACAGTAGCTTTTCTGGATTACTGAACCTATCTCTATGATAGAACCCACGAGATCTTACCCCATCAAACAACGCGCGACTTGGGCGAGTAAAAATAAACTTATCGCAAAGGCGGGGCAGTTTGTCAAGGAAACACTAAGCTAAGTCATAATACGTTTGCAATATAACTGATATTAAGTTACTTGTATAGCAAGTTTGCAAAATACTGAATGGGTCTATCCGTACGCTTCGCTCGGTACTTCGTGGCACTCGCTTAAAAGCCTTTAGCCAAGAACAGTCCTGAACCACAGGAGCAAAGCGGCTATGAAGGACAATACTGAGCAATCAAAGAACCTGCCTCTGGTTCACGACTGTTTGAGCGAAGCGGTTATGAATGGAACAGCACGGCGTTCAAAGAATAGGGTAACTTCTCTAGAAGCGAGTCCTAAGCTAACTTCTCTAGAAGCGAGTCCTATCATGCCTCTGGCTCAAGGCTGTTTTGCTCGGGTGAATTTGCTTTTAGGCAAATTCATCAGGGCAGTACTTAGTTTCCCTTGCTAATGCTAAACTTTTAGGCAATGAATCTGTCATGCCGTTTAGAAAAGCCAGAAGATAAAAAAGCTGTTTTTGAGCTTAATAAGCAAGCGTTTGAAAGTGACGCGGAAGCTAAGCTTGTGGATAAGCTTCGAGAAGATGAACTTAGATACATTTCTATTGTTGCGCTTTTAGATTCTAAGATAGTTGGGCATGCCTTTTTTTCTGAAGTGACGGTGGCTAAACAAAAAGCTATGGCTTTAGGCCCTGTTGCTGTACTGCCTGACTATCAAAACAAAGGCATAGGTTCAAGCATCATTAAGTATGGTTTAAAGGAATGTGAAAACCAAGGCGAAGCACTTGTTTTTGTGTTAGGTTATGACAGTTACTACCCAAGGTTTGGGTTTAAGTTGGCTGAGCCAAAGAATATTTTCTTTGCACCTAACACTGAAAAGCATTTCTTTTATAAAGAACTCAAGGAAAATGCTGCAAAAAACGTTTCAGGAAAGGTGCTTTACGCGTCAGCTTTTTATGACTTGTAAAGCTTATGGGCAAATTTCAGTTAAATCATCTGCTAAAAGTCTAGCTGCTTCATTTGTTGTTGCGGAACCCAAGTAACACACCTTATCGGCCTCTAAGCGAAGCACAATAAGTGTATCAATTTCTTTTGTCTCATCATTAATATCATTCGAGGCCATTCGGTAAATAAGTGCATGCGTTGCAAGTTCAGGCCGCTCATCATTTGTTTCAGTCTTATTTACCGATAAACGCCACTCAGCAAAGTCACCCTTAACGTAAGGAAAGAAACCCTCAAGAGCATCTTCTAAATCCCACGGGGCAAACGAAAAGGACTGACCATCTTTAGAAAGCTCGAGCCAGCTTCTAGCATCAGCCCCTAAGTAAAATAAGCGATAGCCACCCAAAGCTGGGCACTCTGCTGCGTAGTAATCTCCAGCACTATCATCATCCCATTCAGAGCTTAAAAACGGCGCGCAATCAACAAGGCTTGTATAAAAAAAGTTAGGTGCTTGCGAAAAGGCAAAAGAAGCAAAACTAAAGCCCAGTAAAAAGATAAGCATTTGTTTCATAAGCAGAGTCTAACGCTAAGAAACAAAGGCAAAACGTAAGATTGTAACTTTATGAAGGCAAAACCTCTAGCTTGGGATATAATAGAGAAACATTAGCTTGCGTTGTGCTTTTCTTCTTGTTGCTTTTTACTGGATGCAACGAGGAGGTCTTATGTCTGAAGTTAAGCTCGAGTTAAATTCTAATCCTTGTTTGCAGTTAACTATTCCTAGTGTGAAAGATCTTTTGTTTGCTTATGCGAGGGCGCATGGCTTTGAGCCTTTAGGTGAAACTGCGCTTAGCTTAGATGGGGATACCGCCACGATTCAAATAATGATGAGTAGGCAAGCATCAAAACAAGAAAAGCCAGTGACGAGTTTAAACCAAGAGTCACTGAGAATTCATTTGGATTAAAAGAGAAGAGTAATTCTGCGATTCCTTTAAACAATGCGTCTGATTTGACCAGCTAAGATCGCTCTGAAAAAAGTCTTCCTTACTTTTATTATTCACTAGCTCTGCGTTAGGATGTAGGTGTGAATAACTCTCTTGGAATTGTCGCAGCACCTCATAATCTTGCAGCAACACTAGGTACAAGCATCTTGCAGTCGGGTGGTAACGCTTTTGACGCAGCTGTTACTGTTGCGCTGGCTATTGGTGTAACGCAGCCTTATCACTCGGGTATAGGCGGTGGTTGCAACATTACTTACCTGACTAACTCGAGTGATAGTGGGCATATTAATGCTCGAGGACCTGCCCCTAAACAGTTGCACCGAGACATCTTTTTGAAAGAAGATATAGTTGATTACAGCTTGGTTCAAGCTGGGGGTTTGGCTGTCACAATACCGAGCTTTATAGCAGGGCTTAGCGACTTACATTTAGGAAGAGGAAAGCTACCTTGGGAACAGGTCTGCTCAGCTGTTATTCCTTTAGCTTCCGAAGGCTTTAGAGCTGACTTTGCACTTGAAGCTGTTTACAACAATGCGCGTACTAGAGAAAAACTAGCTCGTTACGCTCAAAAGAGTATCTTTGCAAAACCTGTAGTCTCAGGTCAGCACATTTGCCAAGAGCAACTAGCCAAAACCCTTAGCCTGATTGCTAAGAACCCAAGAGCCATTTACGAAGGTGACTTAGCCCAGCAACTCGTTGACACGGTACAGCGTAATGGTGGCGTTTTAAGTTTAGATGATTTAGCTAACTATAAACCTCAACTCACACCACTCAACGAATGTCAGTACCGAGACTGGCGTGTTTTAGCACCAGATTTACCCACCGTAGGTTCAGTACAAACCCAATTAGCCTTAAACATCTTAAATCAATTCTCACTCGCTCAGTTAGGCCTTTGTTCCGTTCAACATCAGCACCTAATAGCAGAAGTTGTGAAAGCCACCTACCTAGAGCGCGCAAAGCTAGCCAGTAACCAAGAAGCATCCGCCATGATAGGCGAAGAAATAAGCAAACGCCTAGCTGCTGAAATTAACCTAGAGAAAGCTCGAGTTGCTTCTTTTGAAGATGAGCCAACAACAGAATCTTGCACCAGTCATTTTTGTGTAGCAGATAGTGAAGGTAATGTAGTATCACAAACCCAAACAATTCGTAGTCACTTTGGCTCAGGCATTATTGACCCTGTAAGCGGCATTGTACTCAATGACTCCGTCGGCGATTTTAGCTTAAAGCCCGGCGACCTAACCACCCAAGGCATACGCTATCAAGGAACTTATAACTTACTCGAGCCAAACGCAGAGCCTGCCAGTAGCCAAAGCCCCCTTATTGCACTTCATCCAAACGGAGACATCATCGCTGCGGGTGCAGCGGGTGGCCCAAGAATTGTTAGTGCCACTTTGCAGGCACTTGTGAATCAGATTGATTTTGATATGAGTGCGCAGCTAGCTGTTACTTTACCTCGAGTGCATAGCCACGGGCCAGTAACTAATGTTGAAACTGAAGATACTGTAGCTATTGCCTTACAAGACTTAGGGCATGCGACCGAAATTGCCGGCTCTGCAGGCATTGCACAAAGCATTTCTAGGCGTTCTGGTCACTGGATAGGGGGCGCTGACCCACGTGGACCGGGTGCTGTAAGTGTTACGGATGGCAAAACTGTAAAAACCTACGGCTATCATGCCTAGTGAGGTAAAAGCGTTAACAATGCAGTTTGATTTGGAGTTTATTTATGGCACTAAAGGTTTTCCAATTTACCGAAACAAAGCAAGGCTCATCTGAGGCTTTAAGCTCAAGATTAGCTGAAGGAGTTGAGCTTAGCTATGCTCAAGAACTACCTGCAGAAGCTGACTTTGATGTTCTTATTGCCGCTTTCCCAACAAAAGAACTGATTGAAGCAAGCCCTAACTTAAAAGCAGTTATTATTCCTTTTTCAGGCTTACCTGAAGCAACGAGAGTGCTGTTACTCAATTACCCTAAAATTACTGTTCATAATACGCCTTACAA
>CAZWJZ010000330.1:0-5398 GCA_964634665.1 uncultured bacterium
TTTTAATGCCTCTGCATAGTAAGCAGCACATAAACGCATGCTTTCCCTAAGACTCAATGGCCGACTATCAAGCTGCGCTGTGTTAGCTTCTAAATTAGGTGTAGCACAAGATTGCCTAATAACAAGCTGACTAGGCACCTGAAACTGATACTTTAATTCTTTTCCTCTACATAAATCTTGCAAAAGCTCAACTGTTTTAGCAACCAGTTCACCAACAGGCTGACGAACCGTTGTTAAACTCGGACTCGTAAATTGACCTTCAGCCAGATCATCGTAACCAACCACCGCAACATCTGTGGGTACAAACAAGCCATGCTTAGCTAAAGCTTGCATAACACCAAAAGCCATATAGTCATTAGCACAAACCCAAGCATCAAAATCACAACGCTTTTCAAGTAGTTCATCAGCAGCTTTGTAAGCATCAACTGTTAAAAAATCACCCCGTACAATAAGCTCAGGTTCGCAACTCAAACCATGCTCAGCTAAAACCTCATGAAAAACAGTTTCACGCGCATCAGAATCAACATTATTTTCAAGACCACGCATAAAAGCAAACCGCTTATGCCCAATGCGCAGCAAATGCTCCATCAATAAACGCATCCCCTTCTGCTGATCAATCGTGACACTCACCGTATTAGCTAAGTCAACCCCCATACTTAGCACAGGAAAGTCAAAAGACTCTACAAAACGCTCAAACTCAGCAGCAGAAATAGCATAATTAATACTCGAGCTTGCAATAATAAGCCCTTGGTAATCACCTTGTTTAGCAAGCTCATAAATTTGATTTGCTACTCGAGTGTATAGTTTGTTGGGATTTAGTTCAAAGCCAAAAAAACTTACAACGGTAATGCCTTGGGGTACAAGAATAGCTTTAATTTCATTCAGAATGTTTTCTTGATAAGGTCCATATCTATCTAGAAAAATAGCTATTTTAGGAATCTTTTTAAGTTCAAGCACGCAATTACCCCTAATTGAACCCAGGCATCTGACAGGTATACAGTTAGTGTAGCTAATTGAGTGTCACGTCTTTCTTACAAAGAGCTTAATGCCTACTTTTGATTGCTCTAAAATACTCGTTTTTAGTCTCACTCCAAAAGCTTTTGAGCTATTCAGACAGTGATTAAACTTAATAAAATCGCAAGGTGTAAAAAAGCCTTTGTTAGCTTTATCTTGAACATTTTTCTTGCATTTATTAGGCTATAACCAATGATACTCAGCTGAGTTATCAATGTCGCAAGACTTTATAATTCCGACCTTGCCGACGTAGTCGAGACAGGTTTGGGGGCTAAGCTCTAACTTCCTTCAGTCTTATGGCACGATTAAATCAGTTTAACCTAACAGCTCATTCATGAACAACTATACCCACCTAAGTCAGATATGGATAAAAACCCACTCTCTAAGAACAATAAAGGGTAAGCTAGACTAAGATGCCGGCAGACTTACAGCTCTTTCATATAGCCAGAGCCAAACAAAGTGACAACGAAACCCTGTCACTCAACAACCCAAGTTTGCTGGCTATTTACTTAGCTTTTAAGTCAGATTGGGTCAGTAGAACAGAGCTTGCGTTTTTGTTTCGTCCTGACGAAGATGAAGCGAGCGCCTTAAAGCAAATTCGTTTGCTCTTATACCGCGCCAAAAAACTAACTTGGACCAGTAAGCTAGAAATAGAAACTAAACGCGTTCGCCTAAGCATAGTCACAGACGTACAGTTGTTTAAAGAAGCCATTGAAAAGCAAGACTGGCTAAACGCCCTTGAGCTTTACCAAGGCGCATTACTTGATAACTTTAGTAGTGCTGAGCTTATAACCTACAACGCATGGTTAGAACTCGAGCGTAGTGATTTAGAGTCTGCTTATCTTGATGCCTTGTTAGCTCAAAGTAAACTTTTTGGGCAAGACGCTAAGCATAGTGAAGCAGCGCATCTTTTAAGCTTGTACCTTAGTATAGACGCGTTAGCGGAAGAGGTTTTTCAGGCTTACCTTAAGCATTTGTACCTTTCAGGTCAAAGAGATAAAGCCTTAAAAACTTTTGATAAGTTTAAAGAAACTCTCATAGCAGAATTTGATGCAGAGCCTTTAGCCAGCACCCAAACCCTAGTTAAACGCATTTATGACCAAGAAACACTCGAGTTGCCCCAAGTTGAAGCCAAAGCGCTTAATACCCTACCGAATCAAAGTACACGTTTTATAGGTCGTAAAGAAGACTTAAACATCTTAAATGAGCAGCTCAAGCAAACTGACTGTCGCTTGTTAAGCATTATTGGCTTAGGGGGTACAGGTAAGACTAGGCTCACACTCGAGCTTGCAAGGCAGCAACAAGGGCAGCTTAAGGATGGCATTCTTTTTATTGCTCTGGCAGCCTTAACAAGTCGTGATGCTTTGGTAAATGCTTGCGCTGAGGCGCTACAACTAAATTTAAAGCCTAATGAAGATAGTGAAAAGCAAGTTCTGGCTTATCTTAAAGATAAAGCCTTTTTATTTGTCTTTGATAATTTTGAGCATCTGCTTGAAGAGGCGTCTTTTCTTGAAGCTATGCTTAGGCAAAGCACTCAACTTAAACTTATTGTGAGTTCAAGGGAGCGCTTGAATGTTGCGGGGGAGTGGCTTTTTGATCTTGAAGGGTTTCGTTTTTCTAAGGAACTCGAGCTTGAAGCTATAAAAGAACAAGATGCTACGCTTCTTTTTATAAATAGCGCCAAACGGGTTGTGCCTACGCTTAGCTTTAGTGATGATGATTACAGGCATATTCATAGTATTAGCGAACGGGTTGCAGGTTTACCTTTAGCTTTAGAGCTTGCTGCTAGCTGGGCTAGGCTCATGTCTATTGAACGCATTGCGTTAGAGTTAAGTCAAAGTTATGACTTACTTAGTAGTGACCTTAATGACTTACCTGAAAGACACCGCAATTTAAACAGCATTTTAGAAAAAACATGGTTAGATTTGTCAGAAAAAAAAAGACAAACGCTAGCTAGCTTCTCTGTTTTTCAAGGTGGTTGCAGCTTAGACGCAGCTGAAGCCATAACAAACGCAAATTTTAGTTTATTGCTTTCACTCGTCAATCAATCTTTACTGCTACGCAACCAAGAAGGACGCTTCGAAATGCACGCCCTCATTCAGCAACACGCTAAGAAAAATTTACAGCAAAGCCCTGAAGCCTTAGCAGATAGCTTAAACAAACACGCAGCTTACTATCAAAACGAACTCATAAAGACCCAGCTCAGCATGAGCAACATAAGTGCAGAGAAACAACAGCGCATCAAACAAGACTTAGCCAACTACCAAAGCAGCTGGCAAACCCTAAACAAGAACCATAAACTACAAGACTTAGGCGAACTCAACCAAAGTCTGTTCGCCTTTTTTAATCTTAGTGGGCGCTTTAGTGAAGGACTCGAGTTATTCTCAAGTGTTCAAAGTAAGTTTGATACTTTAGCAGCTGATGATGCTGTTACGCTGGGCTTTATTAAGCTTTCAGAAAGTCGTTTTCTAAGACAACTAGGGCAGATTAAAGAAACCCAAATCCTTCTTCAAGATGTTTTAAGCACAGCACAGCAGCATAAACACACAGGGCTTCTGGCAAATACAAGTAGTTACTTGGGTGATTGCGCTTTTGAGCTAGGCGATTACCCTGCAACTCAAAAGTATTTTAGGCAAGCAGAAACCGCTTACAAAGCAATCAACGACTGGCGAGGACTCGCTCGAGTGCATAACATGCTGGGTAACTTAGCTAAAAACCAAGCTAAGTATGAGCTAGCTCTGACGCATTTTAATAAAACCCTAGAAGCAGCAAACGAACTCAATGACACTATGACAAAAGCCATTGCCCTGAATAACATGGCAAATATCTCAGAAGCTCAAGCTGACTACGAAGCTGCACTCAAAAGTTACCTTGCTTGCTTAGCTATTTTCGAAGAGATGCAGTTCCTAAAAGGCATTGCCGTTACCAAAACCAATGCGGGTCTAGTTAATTTCAAACTCGGCAAACTCGAGCTTGCTAAAACTCTATTAAAAGAAAGCTTAGTTATTAAGGAACAACAAAAAGATATCAAAAGCATTGTTTTGAGCCAAGTAAATTTAGCAGATGTTTATTTGGCAGAAGAAAACCTTAATAAAGCAGAAAGCTATTTACTTTTAGCGTTTGAAAGCGCCTTAGATAAAAGCCTGACACCCACCTTACTTGACTGCTCCCCTACCCTTTTAAAACTATGCCATGCGCAACATGAGTACCCGCTTGCAAATAAGCTGATGCAGGCTATAAAAAAACACCCTAACAGCAACGCTAGCCTAAACAAAGACTTAAGCAGTTACCAAAAAACAGATGCAAAGCAAGCAAGCACTGCCTCTCAGGCTTTAAAAACCCTTTTAGAAAACCTAATAAGCTATTTGAGCTAGACACTGCAACGCTTTTGCAACGCCTAGTCTTTAAACTAAGACTTATGTGCAGAGAGCAAATCTTAAGCAGCTACTTAGTGCGCCTAAGCCAAAGCAAAAATAAAACAAAGATTCTCTTAACCAACCTAAAAACAAGTCAAGCATTAGAGTTTGAAACATGGGTTGCAGCTTGGGCATTTTTAGATGAAGTATTTAAACAATCCTCAGCAAATTAATACTAAGCTGATTATAAAGTCTTACGACATTTATAATTCCGACCTTGCCGACGTAGTCGAGACAGCTTTGGGGAGTACGCTCAGACTCCCTCAGTCTTATACGATTAAATGAGTATAAAGCAAGACACAATGCATAAAACTCTGCAAACACAAGCATGCTTCACAGCTTTGGAACGCTTTTGGAACGCCAAGCTTTTTAAACTCATAAGTATGAGCTTAGATAAACCCCAAAAATCATTCATCTTAAAGCTTGTCACCAAAAACCGGCGACACAAATTTGTTGTTTATGAGGTGAGCAGCGGAGAACTACGCGAATTCAAAACATGGCTAGCAGCCAGCGAATACCTAGAAAACATACTCGAGCCTGAGTACACTAAATCTACTTTAAGAGTTCCTTAGAAAGAGGCTATCTATGCGTCAAGCAAAGCTCAATTCAACCCTTGTTAAGACTAATGAACGAACAAAAATTATTCAGCGTTTATCTAACTCTATTCCTGAAAGCTTTACCCTAAGCTTTGAAACTTTAAACGGTGAACCCCTAACAGGTTACTTAGAAATCGAGAAATCAGCCTTAATACTAGATAAAAAACTCGAGCGTTTACCCCTGCAAGCTGAACTTAGCTTGAACAAGGGTTACTGGGATGCTTTTTACAGTGTTTATGTAATTGCTGAGCAAGATACTCGAGTGTCTTACGCGGGTGGCTTTTCACGTGCTAGAAGCAAGGTAGTGATTTTAGCTATAGGTATTTTCTTCATTGCCTTAGCTGTTTATTTACTAAGCTCAACTATGATTTA
>CAZWJZ010000331.1:0-5388 GCA_964634665.1 uncultured bacterium
GAATGGTGCAACACCTCTTTGAAATGTTAGTACATCAAAGTGGCAAGCTAAGCTTAAATTCACTACCTTCATTCAGACTTGAATCAACTGAAATGTGCCCCTTATGTGCTTCAACAATAAGCCGCACCAAATAAAGCCCTAAACCTGTACCTACTGCTTTCGTGTCACCTCGTTTGTATTTCTGAAAAAGTTGTGTTTGCTGCTCTTCACCCATACCGTAGCCATTATCCTTAACGGAAAATAAAAAACTATCATTCGTTTGACTCAAGCTAAGCACAACTTTGCTTTTAGAAGGTGAATACTTAATTGCGTTGGTAAGCAAATTACTCATAAGACGACTTATGAGATCAGCATCAACCTTAGCTTCTAAAAAACTGGGTGCATCCACCTGAATAACGGTTTGTTTATGACTAGCCTGCGCACTCACAGAAGCCACTGCGTAGCGTAATAAATCAGCAACATTGCTTGCAACTAAGTCAAGCTCAAAAGACTCAGACTCGAGCTTGGATATATCTAAAAATGCGTCGGTCATGCGCCGCATGCGGGCAGCTTCGGTACTAATAATGCCTAGGTGTTCTTGGGCGTCTTTGCTGCCTCCTGATAAGAGTAAATCAGCAAACCCCTGAATGCTGGTTAAAGGTGAGCGCAAATCATGAACAACCATAGCAATCATGTCTTGGCGTTTTTGATCAAGCTCACTGAGCTTACTCAGGTCACTCACAGTGCCAGCCACGCCTCTAACTTCGCTGCCACTACGCACAACTTGTAAGTTAAGTAAAACAGGTCGCTCTTGTTTGCGTTCGGTTAAACCTAGCTCTAAAGACTGCCCTTGCTCGACCATGTTTACATATTCTTTCTGAAAGGTTTCAGCTTCAATTGCTAGGCTATCAGAGATGGTTTTCAGCATGTTTTTTTCGTCACCGAGCAACCTGCGTGCAGCGGCATTTTTATAAATGCTATACCCGTAAGGACTCATAATAAAAACGGCTTGAGGCAGGCTTTCTAAAAGGGCACCCAACCAGCTACGTTCAGCTGCAACTAAGTCACTAATCAGGCTGAGCGCTGCCAGTTTTGATTCACTAGATTGACTGTTTTGTGGCCAAACCGTTGTGGCTAGTGTATTGGCTTGGGTGCGTAATTGTTGATAGCGAGCAAGCTGACTAAAGGTATGCACTGAGGTTTTAATTAAGGCTTGTAAATGAGGGGGTGGGGGTGCAGGTAAACTAAGTGCCAGCACGCCCACCGTTTCATCAGCAAGCTTTAGAGGTTCTGCTAAAAAGTGGGGTTTTGTTCCTTTAGTTAGAGGAACTCTCTGTTCAAAAGCTTGATCAGCAACGGCTAGTAAAGCGTCACTAACGCTGCCTTTAGTGACGCGCTCAGAACCATAAAAAAGTAAACCTGCATGGGCACTGAGACCCCTTGTTAAAGACTCGAGCATGTCAGGTGCGTCTGTTACGTAGCCTTTGGGTGCAAAGCCTTGCACAACTGAGAACTCATTAGTAGGAGTGTTTGGGCTTAGGGTAGTGTTGTCTAAAAGTTGCATGAGTTTTTGATTGAGGTCTTTATCTAGGCGTTTGAGTTGATCGTAACTAGTGTTTATGTAAGCAACGGTAAAAATAACAATAAAGCTTAAGGGGCTAATAAAAAGACCTTGCAAAAAGATAAAAAAACTAAGGGCAAAGCTAGTGGTGCAGGCAGTTAAGGTGTAAATAAGTCCTCGTTTTTTATGACTCAAGAGGGGTGCAAAAAGACTTGCTGCTATAATTAAGGCTGCCATACCAAAAGCATTTAAAGGGCGTAGGCGACTATGCAGCAAGCTATAGAGCTGATTTGCGTCTACTTCTACCCCTGGCATTTCACCAAACGCAGTCACTATCTGATCACGATCGGTACCTTCTAGTGTGACGCCTAAGAGCACAAGTTTGCCTTGCACATCACTATAAGCAAACTGGTTTCTATACACATCTAAAAAAGAAAGGCTCGGAAAACTCGTTTTAGGACCACGGTAATCTATGAGTAAAGGTTGATTGAGAGAGCGCGGCGAGCGCAGCTCAGCAGCTTCAAGTACAGCTAGTGGAAACGACGGCAGGGTGGTATCTGAAAAGCGAATTTGAGGGCGAAAAAAATGCGCAGATTCTTGTAGATCTAGTACCCCCCGTTGGGCATCTTGCAGTAAAGGATGAAAGACCAAATGATCCTCACTACTTAACAGCTTAGCATCTTGATTGCTTTTGGCTGACCTCACAAAAGGTAAGACGACACGGTCATTAAGCAGCGCTTTAGCTAACGCTAAGTCAGCCTGCGGGTCATTACTTTGTTCAGGGAAAAAAATATCCAACCCCACTGCTAGAGCACCCGCATTAAGCAACTGCTCAACCACTCGAGCATAAAAACGCCTGTCAAGTTCGCCTATTCTGTAAGGGTAAGCTTCTAAAAAACGTGAATCTAAACTAACAATTAAAATGTCATTCTGATTAGCTTGTTGACCTCTTAAACGAAAGTAAGTATCAAGCACAAGTTTGTCTGCAGGATTACTAGAGCTAAAGATATAAACACTTGCCAGACAGAGTGCAAGCAAAAAACTAACGAGGCTAATTTTTTTAAAGGCCACCTTAAGGCTTGATTATAAGGGCTTTGCTGACAATCATGCCATTACTCAGCTCAGCACTAAGCATTAAGTTAAGAGCTTCAGATAAATCTAAATCTCTTTTCCTTAAGACAAACTCAAAGCGATTTTGCTCATTAGCCAAGCTATTTAAACTTAAGTTCAAACCCGAAAGATTTACACTCGAGCCTGCTGTGGCAACACCCTCTATTAAAAAGCTAGTACTTGTTTCACGAATGAGGGCATCTACAAATAAGTCAGGGCTTTCTTTCATGATAGGGAAGGTCTTCTCAGCAGCAACGCCATTTTCACCCGCTCGAGCTGTCACTCGAACTAGGTTAAAGCCGCTCAGTAAAGGAACAGTGCTACTAAAGTTACCATCTTCGCTACTTAAGGATTGTCCATTTACCGTAATGAGTGTTTCAGGATCGGTTTTACCTATAACTGTAAAAGAACCCTCTAGAGCTTTAAAAGAAAGCTCAGGGAAAATCAAGGTAGGCGCATTAAGCAGGCGGTCTTGCGCCAAGTTCATTTCGTCTAAGGCATCAAGCCTTAAACTCTCAACCCCAGCATTAGGGTCAAACTGCTGACCTTCATTTACAAGGGTTTCTTCAAAACCAATCGTGCTTGACACTAAACCTTCAAATGTTTTTATGAGTGCAGGCTCAGCTTCAGAAGCAGCATCTAGTCTAAATTTGGTACCCCGAACCCCCGCTATAAGACCAGGTGTTTCAATTTTAAAAGGTTGCTCCTCCGTATTAACAATCACCCAGACTTTGCCGTAACGCAACTCTAAAACAGTTTGGCGTAATTCAGAACCATCAGCTTGATCTTCTAAATCTTCAAGCCTAGCTAATAGCAACTCAGTATTTGCTTGCAAACGAACCACATTGCCATCATCAAACCTAAGCTCAAGCCAGCTATCAGCACCCGTGCGCACGCTCGAGCCTACACTTATAATGCTATCAATAAAGCTTGCTTGCCAGTCTTCGCCTAAACTAAGTTCAGCTTGGCCTTGCAGACCAATAACTCGAGCTTCGCCGTTGCCGAGTAGGCTGAAATTTCTGTACCAAGGGTCTTTCTCGGTAAAGGTTGAAAAACTAGCTTCACCCTCAGGAGTAATGCTTAGTTGCTGTGCAGGTTTTAAACTTACATAATTGGCAACCGTTGCTTGGCCTGATAAAACAGCGACACGCCAGCCAAATTCGTTTTGATCTAAACGCGCTTCACCCGAAATGCGCACATCTTCAGCCAAAGCTAACTGCCACGCATTGACATAAGCTTTACCTGAGATAAGCTTTAAACCCTCAGGCTGATTTGCTAGCTCACTGTTACTGGCTAGCTTAATAATGTCATCATTGTCAAACCTTAAACTTGCGCTGCCTTCAAAACTACGAATGCTAGCGTCAAGCTTAAGCACATCGCCAAGCTCTGCTGGGCGCCACATGGCGTTAAGCTGAGAACGAATTTCAACGACACCAGAAAGCTCACTAATGACTTGCCCAAAAGAACTAGACAAGAAAAAAAAAGCACAACAAATTAACAAGTAACGATAATAAATCAGAACACCCATATCCTAGACAACCGTTTGCCCCACCCACTATTATACGCAATCATTACGAGAAAGCTAAATGATAATTGACAAATGATTAAGGTAGGCATGAAAAGCTTAAGCTGTGAATTAAGCAAATGATACTGTTCATCCACCTTAGATTATAGCAAAAAGTAATTAAAATTATATTTGTAGAGTGGTGAATACTGGATTTAGCTTAAAAATCAACATTAAAAAAACGTTTCACAATGCCGTTAAGCTGTAAAAAGCCAAGCCCAGTCAACCTAAGAAAACCACCCTCAAGCTCAAGAAGCTCGAGTTTCTCTAACTGCTTTATAAGGTCTGCAAAAATCATTGCAATATCAAGCTGGCTTCGCTCTTTAACTTGCTCAAGATGAACGCCTTGTTTGGTGCGTAAGCCAGTAAGTAAGCAGTCAAGCACAAAATCTTTAGCATCCACATTAATCATTTCAGGCTCTTTACTTAACAGCCAAGTCTTTATAGGCGGATTATTACGCCGAACCCCAACGATTTCAGTGTCAGAGCCAGGTAAAAAGCCAGAAGCTGACGGCCCTACATTCAAGAAATAACCCCCCCCCCAGTAGACTTGATTATGCTTTGACGCATGACCTTTTTTAGCATGACTAGAAACCTCATAGCGCTCAAAACCATAGCTCTTTAAAACGTCTAAGGTAAGCTCATAATCATCAGCTTCTTTATCTTCATCTAGTTCAACCTTACGAATTGCAAAAGGCGTATACGGCTCAATCGTTAAACTGTAAACACTAATATGAGGCACACCCGTAGCAGCAAGTGTCTTTAAATCCTTAGCGGTATCTTGCACACTCATACCCGTAATAAGATCAGCCGAAACTTCAAAGCCAGTCTCAAGTGCCCAGTCTACTGCCAGCAAACCTTCGCGCCCACTATGCCTACGCCCTAAAAAAGATAAAACCTCATCTTGACTAGACTGAAGCCCAATAGATAAACGCGAAAAGCCCATCGCTTTAAAGTCAAGCAGACGAGCTTTATCAAAAGTTAACGGGTCAGCCTCTAAAGTGGTTTCAAGCTTAGCCGGCCAGCCCCAGGTTTGCTCAAAAAAATCAATAACCTGACTTAATTCAGCATTGCTTAAATGCGAGGGTGTACCCCCACCAAAATAAATGGTCTTTAAGTCACTCGGAAAATCTTCATGCAAAGCAAGCATCTCCTCACCCAAACGCTTCAAATA
>CAZWJZ010000332.1:0-5366 GCA_964634665.1 uncultured bacterium
ATGTGACTAGTGTGTTAGCGCCTCAGTCTGCGGTTACTCCGCTTGAGAGTGCTTCGGTTCAGGGGGGTAGGCCTACCCTTACGTGGTCTAGGAATGCTGATGCGGATGGGTATTTGTTTTTTGTGTATAACAAGAATCCGTGGGATTCGAATCCTGAACTTGTGTGGGTGAATCCTGTTGAGAATGGTAAGCGTAGAGCTTTAGATAAATTAACTGTTTCTTATCCTGCGACTGAGGGGGCTTTGGCGAGTGGTAAGTACTACTGGTGGGTTGCTGGGGTTTCGTTTGATGTTTCTGGTAAAACGGATGGCTTTAGCTTTAGTGAGGTTAGGTCGTTTGTGGTTCCTTAGGGGAGCAGAAGTAGGAAGCAAGTAGTAAGAAGTAGGTTTTTTTTCTTAAGCTTGTAGTTAAGCAAAAGATTTCTCTTGTGGGCGAGGGAGTGAGTATGGCGTTACAGCTTGCTTGGCAGTGTTTTGTTTGTTTGCTGCCTTTTAATCAAAAAGAACAGCCTCTTAGTGTGGCTAAACCTATTAAGCCTTTCCTGAGTGCTTATGACCAGTTAAAACAAAAAGCTGACAGAGAAGCTTCGGAGGTTCTTTATTGGCTTGAGGATGCCCCTTTGTTTGAGGCAGCTGAGAAGGCTAGGTTTGTTAGGCGTTTTGTGGTTTAGGCGTGGTTAGCTTTATGGCTTCCTGTGTTTATAAGAAGCTTGCGGTTGAAATTTTAAAGTAGTTGGCTAGGTCTTTAATGTGTTTTGTGGTGAGTTGGCGTTTGCCGTTTAAGATTTGGCTTAGAACGCTTTGGGGGATGATATGAGAAAGGTCACTTTGTTTGAGTTGCTGTTCGTTCATAAGGTAGCTAAGTACTTCTGCTGGGGTGGCTTCTGGGAGTTCTGTGTTTGTTTGATCAAACGCTTGTATAAGGCTGGTAACGTAGTCAATCAGGCTATTCAGGCTTTCACTGTTGCTGTGCTGGGCTTCTTCAAGCAGTGTGTCAAGAAAGTTTGCTACTTGATTGTAGTGGTTTTCGTTTTTAATGCTGTGAAGCAGACCGTTGCTGCTGTTTATGAAGCTTTCCCATGCTTTGAGGGTCCTTTGGCTGTTCATGGTTTTCCTCATTTCTTTGTTTTTCGTTTGTTCCATTGGTCGTACTCTGCATGAGTCATGATTTGTTTGATGTAGATTCTGCCTTTGCTGTAGACAATGTCTGTGATGATGCGGTGGTTGTTGCCAGAGAGATTAAAGATAGTGAGTCCGTTTGTATAGTCAGCGCTTGGGAATACCTTGTGAAGGTCGTTGAGACTTTGAAACTGGTTGCTTTTGATAAGTTTTATCCATAGCTTTTATGCTGCTTCTTTTATTGTATAGACTTGACCCTCTACTAAGCTTGCTGCATCAATCTTAAAGTCAACTTCATACTCACGTTTCTTCTTACTCATTTTAGACCCCTTCTATAGATTCTATGATCTATGATTTTTGTCTAAGTGTTCGGGCCAACTCCAAACGCAGCTTGACCATCAATTGGATGGAGGTCAGCAAAGTCCTTATCTTCAAAGATCATGCCCAACTCATCATACAGATTCATGATTAAGTTGCCATCTGGAAAAATTGCTCTTGCCAATTCAGCGGTTGCATCTGGTACTACCTATTCCTGAGGTTTAAGGGACATGATAATCTCCTTTTATGCATCTTTTTAAGGCTAAGAATACACCTTATTGCCTTAAGCTATAGGAGATTTTTAGGTTCGCCACCAACATCAACTTTCGTAAGAGCCAGAAGTGACCCAGTTAAAACAAAAAAGAACCCAATGATGACTTGAAACAAGCACTTGTGAGTTCTTTATAGTTTGTTAGCTTAACTTGCTACTGAGTAGACCTATCAAAAGATGTGAGCAAATAGGGGAGATTTGTTTGGTGGTATCTCCCGGCATCATCAAACCAAAAAACAAAAGAACCTGAAACTTGCTGATTGGCGTTTGTGACCGCTGGAGATCGAGTTATTTGGCCATCCACAATACCTTTAAAGATTTCGCGGCCATCTTGAGCATGAAGCGTAATGTACATCTTGCCAGCTGTAAAGTCTTGAATATTGGCGCGAATCTGATTCTGAACTTCATTTCTACACCCTGTGAAAACCAAACTCAAAACAACTATGCTTATTAATAATAATGTTTTTTTCTTCATGTTTCTTGCTCCCAAAAAAATTCTACGGACTCAAAAAAAAGTTTCCTTATGATTCACTATAGCATTTTGAAGACGAAAGCTAAGTTTACAAAGGTAGACTCAAATAATGTATAGTTAAAGTGTGCCACAGGTTTCACAAGACCCGTATCAGACACTCGGCGTAAGCAAAACGGCAGCAGCAGATGAAATTAAAGCTGCTTACCGAAAACTTGCCCTGAAATACCATCCTGATCGCAATGCAGGTAACAAAGACGCAGAAGAAAAATTCAAATCAATATCAGAAGCCTACGCACTTTTACGCGACCCGGAACAAAAGTCACGTTTTGATCGCTACGGCAGGCAAGCTAGCCACCCAGCACCAGATTTCAGCCAAACAGACTGGCAAACCATATTTAACGAAGCTGACATAAACATAAACTGGCAAGGCCAAGGCGGAACCTTACCCAAAACAGGAAACGCAATTTTTGACGCACTATTTAGTGCAATGGCTGGTGCCATGCGCCAATCAGGTCTACTACCAGGTGAAGACAAAGAACTAAAACTAAACATCGGCATAGAAGAAGCAAAGAAAGGCTCGAGTCGTCGCATACATATTTCTGGCCCGTGTATTTGTGGAACCTGTAAAGGCTCTACTCGAGTAGACGGTCAAACTTGTTCACGTTGCCAAGGCTTAGGAGTTCTTAAGTCAGGAGGCAATCTTGAGCTGAGCATTCCAGCAAACGTAAAAGAGGGTACTAAGTTACGCCTAAAAGGCTTAGGGGGTCCAGGAAACCCCCCTGGAGATGTACTGGTTAAACTTGCTGTTAAGCTGCCAAGTCAAGTAAAACTAGTGGGTAACGAATTACATTTAGATTTACCAGTTACACCTTTAGAGGCATCTCAAGGAAAAAAGCTAGCTGTCTTAGGCGTTGAGATAGAGCTTCCGAAGGGTGTCAAAGATAAACAAGAAGTTCGCATACCCAAAGCTGGTCTTGCAGGTGCTGACATGGTCATCACTATTGTGCATAGTGTCTGGCAAGGCCTCTGGCGTAAAGCAAGAGAAAGCTTTCGCCTAGCGAGTTAAAGGAGACGTATGGCTGACGAGAAAGAAATTAAAAAAGACAAACCCCTTTATGTCATTAGTGTTGCAGCGGAACTCGTTGACATGCACCCTCAAACACTGCGACTATACGAAAGAAAAGGCCTTATAGAACCAAGTCGCAGTGCGGGCAAAACAAGATTATACTCTCAAAGAGATGTAGACCACCTAAAAGAAATAAGACGCTTAACTCAAGAACTAGGCGTTAACTTAGCTGGTGTCGAAGAAATCATTCGCCTTAGAAAAAAGCTTGATAAATTACAAGATAATATGGAAGGCCGCATTGTCGACCTGCAAGGACAATTGCAGACATCAGTAACAAGTTACCGAGCAGCACTAGAAGCCCCTCAAGAAGACTCAGAAGAAGACAATGAGTGACTTAAAAAGCCAATTGGAAAGCCACAAAGAAGCCTATTTAGAAGAACTCATTGAGTTACTAAAAATACCTTCTGTATCAACAGCTCAAGAGCACAGCAAAGATATTAGAGCAGCAGCAGGCTTTTTAAAAAACAAACTAGAGCAGCTTGGCTTTAGTACTCAACTTATAGAGACACCACAACACCCCGTTGTGTTCGCAAGTTTAGAAGTTGATAAAACCTTTCCAACCGTACTCATTTATGGTCATTACGATGTACAACCCGCAGACCCACTCGAGCTCTGGGATACAGCTCCTTTTGAACCCACAGTTAAAGATGGCCTTATAATTGCGCGTGGCGCTTCTGACGATAAAGGTCAAGTTTACGCTCACATTAAAGGTGTTGATCTTCTTTTAAAAAATAAGACTAGCTTAGGGGTGAACCTAAAGTTTTTAATTGAAGGTGAAGAAGAAATAGGTAGCCCAAACCTAGCCAAAGTCATAAAAACCCATAAAGATGCTTGTGCTGCAGATATTGTACTTATTTCAGATAGTTCAATGATGGCTGCCAATACGCCAACCATCACCTATGGTCTCAAAGGACTCGCCTATATAGAAGTAGAGGTCACGGCTGCCAGTCATGATTTGCACTCAGGTGCCTACGGTGGCGCTGTACCTAACCCCATAAATATACTCGCTACCATGATAGCCAAACTACACAATGAAGACGGCAGCATCGCTGTAACAGATTTTTATGAAAACGTTATTGACATTAGTCAAGAAGAAAAAGATGCCTACCAGCAAGCACCCTTTAGTGAAAAAGACTTCAAAGCGGAAACAGGCATAAAAGACAGCACAGGCGAACCCAACTACACAACCCTAGAACGCCTCTGGGCAAGACCCACCCTAGATGCCAACGGCATAAAAGGAGGCTATCAAGGTGACGGTGCAAAAACCGTTATAGCAGCCAAAGCAAGTGCAAAACTATCCTCAAGACTAGTACCAAAGCAAACACCTCAAGAAATCAGCAAGAAACTAGAAAGCTACCTAAAACAAATAGCACCCAACAGCGTAACCGTTGCTGTAAAAGAACTCCATGGTGGTCTGCCAGCACTAACCCCCATAAACTCGCCAGCGGTACAACTTGCAGCCAAAGCACTCGAGCGTTCCTATAACAAAAAAGCTATTTTTGCACGCACAGGGGGAACCATTCCTGTGGTTACTGACTTTCAACAAATCTTAGGTGCAGATGTTGTGCTTGTTGGTTTTGGCTTGGAAGATGACCGAGTGCACTCCCCAAATGAAAAGTTTGACTTGGAGAACTACTACCAAGGCATACTCTCGAGTGCTTACATACTTAGTGAGTTTGCAAATTATAAATAATTGAAACACTTTTGAAGACGAATGGTAACTACCTACCACCCTAAAACACTGTCCTGGACGTGCTTTTAATAGGGGTTATACGATTTTTGATGGATTTTTGACTAAAACTATAGATTTATGAGAAAAATAAAGAAACTTCTCATCATGAATATCGTCTCAGACGCGAAATCTACGACATACTTTCAAAACTAAGGTGGTAGGTAGTTACGACGAATGTTAAAAAGCTTCACAAGGCTTTAAGGGTAAATGTAAGAAATGTAAAGAAATCTGATTGACACTAAGAAGCCACCATGATACTCTTTTGGGCGCTAAACGGCGCCGTAGCCAAGTGGTAAGGCAGAGGTCTGCAAAACCTCCATTCACCGGTT
>CAZWJZ010000333.1:0-5364 GCA_964634665.1 uncultured bacterium
ATGCATAGGTAATACCAACTGCTGGAATGTCTGAGTTTGAGCCTCCGCTAAAAATGCCGGTACGTGAAGGGTCATCACTGTCGCCTTGGTTAAACATAACCACAGCAACCGCGCCAGCAGCCTCTGCATTGGCAACTTTATTTACAAAAGGACAAGTGCCACGCTGCAGTAGTGCGATATTACCTGCAGTAAAGCTAGCAAAATCTTCAGCTTCGCAACCGGAAGTGCTAGCTCTTGGTGGAACTAGGTTGATATCTACAGCTTGTACGGTTGCTGTTACATCACCTTCAACGGAGCCACTAAAAATTAAGAAGTCTTCAAATTGGGTGTAACTAACTTGTTCGGGATTAACTTGTTCTAAGGTACCAATTTCTCTTGTTAATTCGTAATCTTGATCTACTGCTTCTGAATCGACATTCACGGTGTAACCTATGTCACCTAAACTAGCTGCAGTCATTCTTGATAAGAGCTCTGCACCACCTGCATAAGGTGTCATGAGTTCATTATTGAAGACAAGTTCACGCCAGTGACCATTGTAGTTACCAGGGCCACCTGTATTAGCAATAGGTACTGTCGTTTCAGTTGCGCCTGTAAGTGTAGAGTACTCAGTTACAGCAAGCTCACCTGTAAAACCAGGGTCATAATCAGGATTAGGTAGGCCGGGAGATACAGTGGGTGGGTTAGAAGCAATATAGTTTCCATCTACATTACCTGTTGTTTCCCAAAGTGTACCAATGCCAATAACATGACCCATTTCATGCACAATGACGTCTTCGTATTGTTGAGGGTCGTTAAAGAAGCCATCTTCACCAAATTCACCAATCTCAAATTGCATAAGACCAATAACTGGAAGGAAAGGATTAGCCGCATCTTCTGTGCGAATAAAGACAGGACCGGCACTGCCTAGGGGGCCATTAAGTTCAGCAAAGCGTGCCAAAATAACAACGTCATCTACTGTGCCACTAATCTCACCTACGCCAGGAAAAATGATTTCTGAAGGTAAGACAAAGTCTTCAACATCAGAAATATCCTCAGTAATAATGCTGGACCAACGTTCTGCTGCTTCAATAAAGACATTCTTCTGTTCATCAGTTAAGCTAGCCGTAATTTCATCTGGAGAAAAAATGACTGTGATATTGAATTGGCTAGGGTCACTCTCAGGTAATTCAATGCGTGGTGGTGGTGGAGCCGCACCCGCTGAAATGGTCGTGGTAAATGCGCCAACATGATAAGGCCCACTTACATCAGCTGAACCATATGCTGTTGTTAGTAAGATATAAGTTTGAGTAGGGTCTAGAATTTCAACAATGCGTGAACTTCCTGTTTCAGTTTCAGCATCAAAAAAGGTCGGGTAATCATCATTTTGAGCAATGAGATTTTCACTTGGATTTGCAGGGTCAAAACTACCATCATAAAGCAAAAGATAGCCATCATAGTTTTGAGCACTAAAAATAGCATAGCGATCTAGAGTGCTAACACTGAAGCTCTGCTCACTATAAAAAACAGTTCTTTCTTCATCACTTAAGCCACTACCATCATCAGGTCTTACAAAGCTTGGCGAACTTTCACTTAAGCTACCTGTATAGATTTCTTGCCCATCTTCACTAAACTTAGGGTCTCTAGCATAATAAGGGCTTTCATCTCTAAGCCCATCATAGGCAGACACAGTAACACCAGGTTCACCTAGGTTATTAGCTGTCAAGATAGTACCGTTTGAACTGTAAATAAAAGAGCCACTACCTGCAGTAATAAAAGGATGGCGAGTCTCTAGTTTTAATGAGCCAAAACTACCGTCACTAAATAAAACTGTTGTGTAGGCTTCCCCCAAATAGACTTCAGAAACAAGAATTATATCGCCAGCATAGGTCATGCTAGGCGCACTCAAGGCATTAACGCTAGGATCAGCATAAGCAAAAAAGACACCCTCAGCCGTAAAGGATAGAATAACAGGAAAGTCAACCTCCAAAGCCTCTAAACCCTCCGTAACAATAACCGCAAATCTACTACCATTACCACTTACGCTAGGCTCGAGTAGGTTGAGAGGAGGAATGTCTTCAGCTAAAGAAAAGTCAATAGGAGAAATGGTGGATTTACCTTCTTCTATAGATGCTGCAATAGCTGTGGCTTGACCTGCACTACCTAGGCCTTGCCATAACATGCTATCGCCACTAAGAGACATAGAAACATTTGTTTCATGACTTTCATTATCTGTTAAGCGTGAAAGAACCCCTCGATTGACCTCGCTACTGCGTTCATCGTAGATAAAGACTTCTAAGGTTTCACCTTGAAGGGCAGTAAAAAGAACTAATTTTCCATCTGAACTTATTGCTACAGATTCAGGTTTTGCAACACCTTCATAAATAGTGCTTTTGCTACCTGTGGTCATATCAACACGGATAATCTTTGAACTCTCAGGAATTTCTTCGCTTGCTGAAATTCGCTGAATAAAAGCAGCAAAACCTGAACTTTCAGGAAAACTACCTTGGCTAGTTAAAGAGCTAGTACTTAGACTAGAATGCGCGCGCCACCGCTCAGTTGATAGCTGAAAAGAAGCGATGTCATTACTTTTATTAGGTAAATTTGAAAGACTAAAATCTAGATTAGATGCTGTGAGCGCTTCAGCTTCAACAGGTTTGGCCTCAGGAATAAGTACTGCGGAGCTTAAAGCTTCATCACCAATGGGGAGAGTGGGTAAACTATCTGGAGTGTCAGTCTCATCTGAACTGAGATTACAGCTTCCCAAGAAAAAGAGTAACAACAAGATGCTAATGAACTTCTTCTTCATGCATATCCTCCTGAAAATGCGCCAAACTTTCTGTTAACCGAATGAGCTGTGAGATTCTTAACAGAGCCCGAGTTTAACATTAATTTTATTTCTCAATGCAATCAAAAGCGCATTTAAAAGTTGTTTCAAAAGAAAAATCTTGATTCAGGTTAGGATTCTATGGTTTATTGTCAATACTTACTTTATTTAGCAGGCATTAGGGTAAAGAACTTAAACTCTGAAAAGCTCGAGTATTTTGGGGTTAAAAGGTTTTATGATTTCTGAAGCTATGTTAGACTTAGATTTATGTTGAAGATTGCTTTTTTTCTTTCAACTCGGTTTCAGCGACAGACCTTGTACTAATTTGTAGGTTTGTTCTTTCTTATTTCACGTACAATTAAACGGTTTTGTTAAGCACTTTAGCTTTTTAGTGCTTTTTTTGGAGTTTTATGATTGATATTAAAGTAAATATCCCGCTGGATGATGCTCGAATGGTTAGCCCGAATTTTATTACTGAAATTATTGATAATGATTTGAAATCTGGTAAGCACACCAAAATTGTGACTCGCTTTCCGCCTGAACCAAATGGCTATGCCCATATTGGGCATACGTACGCAAGCTTTATTGATTATGGCTTGGCTAAAGATTACGGTGGGCGGTTTCACTTGCGTTTAGATGATACCAATCCCGAGGGTGAACGCAGTGAGTACGCAGAGGCGCTTATAGCTGATATGAAATGGTTAGGTTGGGATTGGGGTGATAATCTTTTTTACGCATCTGACTACTATGAGCAACTTTACGATTTGGCAGTTCGACTGATAAAAGAAGATAAAGCTTATGTCGATAGCCTAAGTGCCGAAGAAATGAGTGAGTACCGAGGTACTGTTACCGAGGCAGGTAAAAAAAGCCCTTTTAGAAGTCGTAGTGTAGAAGAAAATCTTGATTTATTTGCGCGCATGCGGTCAGGTGAATTTAAAGAAGGGGAGCATGTTTTAAGAGCAAACATTGACATGGCTAACCCAAACATGAAACTGCGTGATCCTGTGCTTTACCGTATTCTTCATCAAAGTCACTACCGTTCAGGGGATACATGGTGTATTTACCCTATGTACGACTTTGCGCACCCACTATCAGACGCTATTGAAGGCATAACACACTCCCTTTGTTCTTTAGAATTTGTTGAGAACAGAGCGATTTATGACTGGCTTGTTGATAACCTTTTCCCAGAACCTAGACCCCGTCAGTACGAGTTTGGGCGCAGAAGTTTAGAGTACACCATTGTCAGTAAACGAAAACTCATTCAACTGGTAGAGGGTGGGCATGTAAATGGTTGGGATGACCCGCGTATGCCCACCCTCGCTGGCTTAAGACGACGTGGCGTAACGCCTGAAGCAATTAAAGACTTTGCCTCTAGAATCGGCACCTCTAGAACCAACCGTACCGTAGACATAAGTCTATTAGAATATGCTATCCGAGATAACCTAAATCATCTTGCCCCGCGCGTTATGGGCGTAATAGAACCACTAAAACTAAGCATAAGCAACTACCCTGAAGATAAAACGGATATGCTTGACGCCCCTTACTGGCCGCCCGATGTAGATAATACAGGCTCAAGAAAGCTACCCTTCTCAAAAACCCTCTACATAGAAAAAGAAGACTTTTCAGAAGACCCACCCAAAGGCTTTAAGCGCCTCAGTGTAGGCGAGTATGTACGCTTAAGATACGCCTACATTATTCGTTGTGATGACGTTATCAAAGACGAAAACGGTAGCATCAGCGAATTAAAATGCAGCTATATAGCAGATTCACTCGGCAAAAACATCAAAGGAATCAAACCCAAAGGTGCTATTCACTGGCTCAGCGTAGAACACGCACTCAGCGCAGAATTACACTTATATGACAGGCTTTTTAATGTCGCTAACCCAGATGAAGGAGAAGCGCACTTCATAAACCACCTAAACCCCAACTCACTCGAAATAAAACAAGGCTTTGTTGAACCCAGCATTTTAAACAACCCAAAAGAAACCCGCTATCAGTTCGAACGCCAAGGCTACTACTGGCAAGACCAAAACTCGAGTCCTGAGAAGCTCATTTTTAACCGCATTATTAACTTAAAAGATTCTTGGGCTGCTGAAAAGCAAGATGAAAAAGAAGCTGAAGAAACAGTTACAGCTACACCAATTATTGACAAAGAAGGCGAAGCAAAAAACCCTGTACTAAGCTTTGGTAAAGAACAAAAAGAAAAACTCGAGCTTCTTAAAAGCAAAGGTTTAAGTCATGATGACGCAGTTATACTTGCAGAGAACTTAGCGTTAGCTAGTTATTTTGAAGAGGCACTTAAAGCGCAGCCTAGTAACCCTAAGGCGATTGCTAGCTGGATAATTAATGACTTACGCCGTGAACTTAGCAATGATGACCCTAGTTCAAGCAAACTCACAGCTACAAACCTAGCTGAACTCATAAGTTTAATTGATACAAATATAATCAATAACCGCATAGCCAAAGACATATTTACAGACATGCTAAGCACAGGTAAAACGCCAAGCAGCATAGTTAAAGAAAAAGGACTCGAGCAAGTTACAAATTCCGCTGAACTAGAA
>CAZWJZ010000334.1:0-5353 GCA_964634665.1 uncultured bacterium
GTAGAGCATACGACTGAAAATCGTAGTGTCGGCGGTTCAATCCCGCCCCCGGCCACCAACAACACAGTGAAGAGTTTAAGACGTCAAGATTGAAATATTGTAACGCGCAAATCAATTAGGCAGCTTTTTTTCTTTACTGTGTTTGTCCCTTTGGGGACATGCCGCGGTAGCTCAGATGGTAGAGCATCGGATTCGTAACCCGAAGGTCGTGAGTTCAATTCTCATCCGCGGCTTAGCTTTGTTTCTAACGCTTTAGTTAGTTTGCAAAGATAAGTCGCAGATGTTAAGTATAAATTCACAGTACAAACAATCAAACCCCCTAAAGCCTTAAAGATTCAACAGTTAATGTCAGTCGTCTTTCTGTTTTATATAATGATATCGTTAATAATAAGGAATACGTCGAAACAATATATTTGTTGTTAACAAACGTAACTTGCTTTGGAGGACACGATGGCATCAGTGGCAGATACTCCCGCTCAAAAATCAGAACACAAAGTCTTAGGAATAGGACGCAAAATCATTGATGGGCTTGATAAGATTGCAGGTAGAGCCCGCTACGTAGGTGATATCACAGTTCCCGGCTTACTACACCTCAGACCTGTCTTAAGCTCCGTTGCACACGCAAATATTATTAGTGTGGACAAAAGCGAAGCTGAAAAAGTAGCCGGTGTGGTTGCTGTATTGACAGCCCAAGATTTGGTGACAAGAGACCGAACAATTAGCTCTAGAAGTGACGCGATTTTAGCTAAAGATCGTGTTTTATTTGTAGGTCAACCTGTCGTTGCTGTGGTTGCAGAGACAGAAGCCGCTGCAGAAGATGCAGCTTCAAAAGTAATTATAGAGTATGAAGAGCTTCCTGTAAGTTCAAGCATAGAAGCATCACTGGCTGAGTCGGCGCATGTTATTTGGCCTGATGGCTTACCCAAAGGTGATCTAGAAGTTATTAGTCATGCAGAGGTAGACGAAGAGCAAGAAGAAACTGACGAAAAAGAGATAACAAATCACTACAGAACCAATCATCTTGAACGTGGAGATATAGAGGCAGGTTTTGCAGAAGCTGATCTTATTGTTGAGAAACACTTCAAAATCGCAAGCCAATACCAAGCTTATTTAGAAACGCATGGTTGTGTCATTGAACCAGATGCGCTAAAAGGTGGCTTAACTATTTATACGACGACCCAAGGTCAGTTTGGAGTTCGTAATAAAGTAGCAGATATTTTAAAATTAAAACGAAGCAATGTTCGTGTGGTTGCCATGACTGTGGGTGGCGGTTTTGGTTCGAAGTACGGAACAATTGAGCCTCTTGCTGCAACGGTTGCTTACACCCTTAATAAGCCTGTCAAACTGATTTTGCAGCGTGGCGAAGATCTACAAACCACAACACCCGCACCCCCAACGCAAATAAAATTAAAACTTGGTGCTAAAAAAGATGGTAGTTTAACTGCTGCGCAAGCAGATATAACCATTGATGCGGGCGCATTTGCCTTTGAATTTGGGGGTTTAACAGGTCTTTTGTTAGGTAGTAATTATCAATTCCCTAATCTGAAATTTGAGATTAAAGAAGTTATTACAAACAAAACAGAAATGGGTGCTTACCGAGCACCAGGGGCTTACCAGAGCACTTTTGCTATGGAGCAATGCATAGATGAACTAGCGAGACAGTTAGAGCTTGACCCTGTCGAATTTCGCTTAAAAAATCTTTCTGAAACAGATGATCCTATGGCTAACGGAAGCCTATGGCCAAGCCTTAACCTCAAAGCTTGTCTTACACGTTTAAGCGAACACCCCGCATGGTCAAGCCAAGAAAAAGGTGAGGATGAAGGCATAGGTATAGCAGTGAGTGCATGGCCATGCGCCCTCTCCCCTTCTGCATCAACCTGTCGTGTAGATTCGGATGGCAGTGTCAAAGTAGTGGTTGGCTCAGTTGATATATCAGGCGTAAATAGTAGCCTTGTTTTAGTTGCTGCAGAAGTTTTAGGCGTTTCACCAGACGATGTAGAACTCATTCAGGGTGATACTGCCTTAGGGCCCTTTGCTCCTGGTAGTGGTGGCAGCCAAGTAACCTACAGTGTGTCAGGTGCCGTAGCTAACGCAGCAGAAGACGTAAAAGAAAAACTCGTTGAGCTTGCAGCTGAGCACTTAGAAGCTCGAGCTGAAGACATCGAGCTTGTGAATGGTGCTGCGCAGGTTAAAGGTGTTCCTACATCTGCTATAAAACTAGGTAAGTTAGCGCAAATTGCAGAATCAACTCGTGGTGGTCATGGCCCAATTGTTGGCGAAGGACGATCAGCACGTAAGAAAAACTCTCCTGGTTCTGTGGCTCACTTAGCTAAAGTAAGAGTAGATAGAGAAACAGGCGAAGTGAAAGTGCTTCAATACGTTGCAGTTCAAGATGTTGGCTTTGCACTTAACCCTATGCTTGTTGAAGGTCAGATACATGGTGGCGTAGTACAAGCAATTGGCTTAGGTTTGTTTGAGGATCATAGTTATGATGAGTTTGGTCAGTTAACAAGTGCTAGTTTTATGGATTATGCCTTACCACGCACGGTTGACGTACCAAACATTGAAGCTATTCAACTTAACCTGCCTGCTCCAGATGGCCCTTTTGGTGCTCGTGGCGTTGGTGAACCTCCTATCACAGCAGGTGCCGCTGCAATAGCAAATGCGATTAAAGATGCTACTGGCGTTAGAATGACTGAAATGCCTATGAGGCCTACCACGGTGTGGAAAGCCTTATCTGAACAGAACTAAAGCCACGTACTAGTGAATTGGAATGGACTATACTTATAATCCATTCCAATTTTTTTAGCATTCCCATGATTTATTCTCGAAGAGGTAAATCGTGTGGCCTTGAATCGGATGTTATCGGAACACCTTGAATCGGATGTTATCGGAACACCTTGAATCGGATGTTATCGGAACACCTTGAATCATTAAAACAAAGGGGCTAACTGGGGTTTTGAGTTTTATTCAATTACAAGTTAAAAGTATAAGTACTTTTTTTCTAAGCCAAAAATAACCACCTAACAATTCAGAAGCTGATAGGCTGGTGTCAATGAGTCATGCTAGCCTATACGCATTTTTAACTCGAGCTTTCCATCATCCTGCAGATGAAGCATTACTCGAGCTTGTTTCTGATGTTCCAGAATTAGAAGTTCACATAAACAAAGATCTTGCTGACAGTTACACTTGGTTGTTTGAATTTAACGTTTACCCTTACGCCTCAATTTTTATTGACCCTAGCGGCATGCTAAACAGTGACTGGGCAGGCTTTGTGACAGGCGTTTATGATGCGCTAGGGTTAGATGTTGATTTAGGGTCAGGGCTTGCTGCTAGTGACCATCTGTCTGCCCAACTCGAAGCTCTTATGACATTATGCGAGCGAGAAGAAAAAGCAAGCACTAAAGAACAAAAAGCTCGAGCTTTGCATGATCAAAGCGTTTTGCTTGTAGAGCACATTTTGCCTTGGCTAGCAAGTTTTGTCTGGGCGATTCAGAGAATAGACAGTGGTTTTTACGCGCAATCTGCTCAGTTAACATTGGATGCTTGTTTAGACCATGCTGAGACTCTAATTACAATGATGAATCAAGACTTGCTTCTTAGCTTTAGCTTTCCAGAAAGCGAAGAAGAGTTGACAGCAGTTCAGCCTATAAATGCTAAACAAAAGGCAGGCGAGGCCCGCTCTAAACTTCAAAGCCTCATTACCCCAGCCCGATCAGGCTTATTTTTAAGTAGGCAAGATATTATCAATTTAGGAAGAAGCCTCGCATTACCTGTGCGTTTTGCGGAGCGACCTTTTATGCTAGAAAACTTGCTTAGCAGTGCAGCTGATGCTGAGAAACTATCCGAATTATTTCAAAACTGGTTAATCCTTTTACAAAAAGAAAGCGAAAACTTTAATGAACTTCAAGAAAAACACCAAGACTTAGCTTTTATATGGCAAGCATGGCGTGAGAAGCTAGCAGCAAGCCAAGATTACCTGAGAGAGCTCGAGTCTACGGCTTGAAGCTTGCAGAGCGAAGTCTTGTGGCAGCTAGGGACTGTTTTGATTCATAAAGTGAATTTTTAGGCAAGGCTCAATAAATTTGAAGGACTGTAAAGAATTACTGCGCAACCATAGTTAAGAGTTTGTTACCTTTAGTGAATTATGATGCTAAACGATTTATTGACTGGGTTTGTTAAGCGAGGTGCCTCTGATATTCACCTGCATGCTGGCTTAAAACCCCTTATTCGCATTAATGGCAAACTTATTCCCGTCAGCGATAAACGCTTAACAGGTCAGTTTACGCAGTCCTTAATCGATTTAATTTGTGACGCTAAAGCTAAAATAATACTTGATGAAAAACATCAGGTCGATTTGGCCTACAGCGTTCCCGGCTTGGCCCGTTTTCGTGTCAACATTTTTAAACAACGAGGCAGTCATAGTGCAGTGCTGAGGGTGATTAATTCTGACGCGTCAATGCTAAGTGTTGTTAATTTAAGTGATGACATTTTGAATTTCTTCCGCGATCAAGAAAAAGGTCTTGTGCTGGTTACGGGTCCAACCGGCTCAGGTAAATCCACAACGCTAGCCCGCATTATAGATGAGATAAACGCAGCCCATCAAAAAATGATAATAACAGTAGAAGACCCCATAGAATTCTTACATAGCTCTAAACAGTCAGCCATTGTGCAGCGAGAAATAGGGGCGGATGCAGTTACCTTTTCTGAAGCGCTGGTATCTGCAATGCGTCAAGACCCTGATGTCATTATGATTGGTGAAATTCGAGATTACGCAACTGCGGCAGCAGCTTTATCTGCAGCCCAAACAGGTCACCTTGTTTTTTCAACCATGCACACTATAGATACGGTTAGAACGGTTAACCGTATGATTGAGCTTTTTCCACCTCATGAAAGAACAACGGCAAGGCTTTTATTTGCAGAGTCACTTGTGGGTATTGTCTCACAAAGACTTCTACCAAGAACAGGTGGCAAAGGCCGAGTAGCTGCCACAGAAGTACTAAAAGGCAACTTAAGAATTAAAGACCTCATTAAAGATGAAGACCGTACAAACGAAATCTATGAAGCTATTAAAGACTCAAGGCTAGATGGTATGCAAGTTTTTGATGATCATATTGCCTTTTTATATGCTCAAGATGTGATTAATTACCCCACAGCTTTAGCAGCAGCAACCAGTATGCAGGGCTTTAAGATGGCTGCAACTCAAATTGATTTGGAGCGCGGACGCCAAACCCCTGAATCTGGCATGACGATGTTCAGCTAAACCCCCAGTATTCTTTACTACTAAGCTGTTATTTAATACTAAGGCTCGCTGGAAGAATAAATAATCCATTTAGGGTAAAATGCAGAGAAT
>CAZWJZ010000335.1:0-1638 GCA_964634665.1 uncultured bacterium
GTGTTCCTTGTCAAAAACATTTGCTTTAGCTTGCTGAGCAGTCATCATTCCTCTAAAAATTGCAGGTTAAAATCTTCTTGTTTAAGCTGCCTCTAAGTTACTCGATAGAAGGTTTGCAAAATACTGAATGGGTCTATCCGTACGCTTCGCTCGGTACTTCGTGACAATCGCTCTGCTCGGGTGAATTTGCAAAATGCAAATTCACCCTGGAGATACTTAATTATCTTAAGTTAAACCTCTAGCGTAACAAGCACCCTATCATGGTGCCTATTCGGTAAGGACTAAAGTAACACCAAATGCAGCTCAGAAACTAAGACCAAAGTCCATAGTCTAATGCTAGCTAAATTAGATTAACTCTTGATACCTGAAGCAACTTGTTGTGTGATCCATAATCATGCCTGTAGCCTGCATGTAGCTATAAATGATGGTGCTGCCCACAAATTTAAAGCCGCGTTTTTTTAGGTCTTTACTAAAGCCATCAGATAACTTTGTGCTTGCTGGAACTTGCTCATGGTTTAGCCAGTGATTGATAAGGGGTTTAGCCGCAACAAACTGCCAGCAATAAGTATTAAAAGACCCAAATTCCTCCTGCACTGCCAGAAAAGCTCGAGCGTTAGTTATGGCGGCATTTACTTTGAGTCTATTGCGAATAATGCCTGTATCTTGCAACAAGCTAAGCACTTTTGCTTCGCCATAAGAGGCAATCGTAATAGCATCAAAATCATCAAAGGCAGCTCGAAAGTTCTCTCGTTTTTTAAGAATCGTAATCCAACTTAAGCCAGCCTGAAAGCTCTCTAAAATCAGAAATTCAAAGCGAGTTTTATCATCATGAACAGCAACACCCCATTCTTCATCGTGATAGTGTTGGTAAAGAGGGTCGCTAGTCGCCCAAGCACATCGCTTTAAAGCTTGCACTTAAGCTTGTATTGGGCCAAAAGGTGAACCACTAGGTGGTTTTTCTTGCCCTGCTTGTGCTGCTGCAAAACCTGTTTGCAAGCCCATTATGTAGCCCAATTTAAGCATGAACATGAGCGTATCTACATCGCCCTCGGCTAATTTTTGTGCAACAAAATCTTCGGTACCAACTGGAAGCTCGAGCTTGTTAACTTCGTCTCCGTTTACTTTTTTCATTTGTTCTATGAAGGCTGCTATTTGTTGTTTTGGGTCGATATCATCAGGCATTTAGGGTTCCTTCTTCAATTTGGTCTTCTATCCACGCAATTATAGATTCTGCGGTGCCTAAATTTGTTGCTAGAGGTACGCTGTGAACATCACAAATACGCATGAGAGCGCTTACATCTGGTTCGTGCGGTTGAGCGGTTAGTGGGTCTCGAAAGAAAATTACAGCCAGTACTTTGCCTTCGGCTATACGCGCACCAACTTGCAAATCACCACCATGAGGACCCGACAAAAACCTTTCTACATCGAGATTTGCTTTATCTTTAAGTACACCCCCTGTTGTGCTAGTCGCGATAAGAGGAAATTTAGCGAGAACAGCTGCGTGATCTTTAGCAAAAATAGCTAGATCAAGCTTTTTTTTGTCATGGGCAATTAAGGCAATGGCTTTGGGCATAGCTTTAGTGTAGCAAGCCTAGCTTGGTAACGTAACTTATGACTTAGCATTTTACTGAGTCAGCA
>CAZWJZ010000335.1:1648-5343 GCA_964634665.1 uncultured bacterium
CTCGTTTTTGCCAGTCTTCTTGAAACAAATTAAAGTGCGATTCTGTACGGGGGTGAGCTTTTATGGCTTCTTCATTTATCTCTAAACCTAAACCGTAACCTGTAGGTAAAGCAAAATAACCATCAATCACTTCGGGTAGACCCGTAGCAGCTTCATTGACATAAGCATCTGCAAAGTCATTAAAGTACTCTTGAATTTTAAAGTTAGTTGTGCAGGCTGCAAAATGTAAGGATGCCGCTGTAGATAAGGGGCCACCTACATTGTGCGGTGCCATAAGCATATAGTGCGTTTCAGCGGTACCAGCTAGCTTTTTGGCATTAAGCAAGCCACCAAAATGCGTTATATCCACCTGAATAATATCCGCTGCCTGATACTCAAAAAGATCACGATACTCGTGAGGTGTGTGAATACGCTCCCCTGTTGCCACAGGCACCCCAAGAGGCAAGACAGCTTCACGCACGGTTTTTAAGGCTTTTAGGTTTTCTGGTGGAATGGGTTCCTCTGCCCAAGAGAGTCTAAAAGGCGCTAAGTCTTTAATAATATCTACAGCCGTCACCAAGTTAAAGCGCCCATGCATCTCAAGTAAGATATCAGTCTCTGGCCCAATAGCATCACGCACAGCCTCAACAAGACTCACTACTTTAAGTTTCTCAGCATACTCGAGTTCATAGTAACCTGCACCAAACGGGTCAAACTTGAGTGCTTTATAGCCTTTTTCAACAACTTTTTTTGCAGCAGCATGAAAGGCTTCTGGTGTGCGTTCTGAGCGGTACCAACCATTTGCATAAGCTTTTATGTTATCTCGCACTGCGCCACCAAGTAAGCGGTAGACAGGTTGCTTTAAGGCTTTACCCACAATATCCCAACAGGCAATTTCAAAAAGAGCTAAACCCGTCATGACAATCTCACCCGCACGACCATAATCATCTCTTGAGACGCGCAAAATCAGCTTTTCTAGTTCAAAAGGATCTGAACCCAAAACATAACGATCAAAGGTTTCTTTAAGATAACCCAGCATGGTATCAACGCGATTAAGCGGTCTAGCTTCAGCCCAACCTGTCACACCTTCATCAGTTTCAAGTTTAATAAAGAGCAAATTACGCCACGGGGTGCCCATAACAAAAGGGGTCATTTTGATTATTTTCATCAGCTCTCCTGAGTTCTCTAATAGCTTAACAAAATACTCGAGTTACGAGTTAATTTTTATTTGTTTCAGCATACCATCAAAAGAAAAGCGGCTCACAGACTAACCCGTGAACCACTTTAAATGAGCTTAAATCACATTTCTTCAGGCGCTTCGATACCAAGCAAAGCCAAGGTTTCAGCCAAGGTCACTTTAAGCTTAGCGACAAGCTCGAGTCTTGCTTCTTTTAAGCCTTCTTCTGACTGCAAAATTCGAGTGTCAGGCTTACCGTTTTCATCTTTATGATTGTAGTAACTATTCCAAGCTGTCGCTAAGTCAAGCGCATACTGAGCAATAATGTGGGGCGCAAACTCCTTAGCTGCCACCAAAATAATTTCTGGTAATTTAGCTATTACTTTAGCTAAGCCTGCCTCTAAATCAGTAAGCTTACTATAATCAGCTTTGCTTAAATCAAGCTTTAAGGCAGCAGCATCACGAAGTATTTTTGACGCTCTGGCATGCGCATATTGAACATAAGGCGCACTATCACCCTGCAAGTTAAGCGCTTGCTCCCACCTAAAATCAATAGTGCGTTTCGATTCGCTTTTTAACATACTAAACTTAAGCGCACCCAAACCCACCTGCCGCGCTACCGTATCAAGCATAGGCAAATCAGGATTTTTCTCTTGAATAACTGCCTTAGCACGCTCTTTAGCTTCAACCAAAACTTCATCTATAGCAAGCGTAATGCCCTTACGCCCGCTCATAGTTTGACCTTCAAGGGTAACAACCTCATAAGCCAAATGATGCAAATCATGACCCCGATTATGATCAGACAAACGCAAAGACGTTTTTACAATAGTTACATGATGCGACTGCCGAGCATCAATCACATTAACAACATCATCCGCATGAGCAAAACTCGTACCCTCAGGCTTCAAAACCCCCTCAGGTGCACTCGAGTACAGCACATGACCACTGGGCTGCGTGTCAAACGAAGCAAATTTAAGACCTTCAAACATGCCTGCTTTCCAGTAGTGATAACCAATATCTTTTGCTACATACATGGCGTTACCATCACTTCGAACCAGCACCACGTTTGGCTCTTCTAAACCAGGCAAAAAATCACTCACATTCATAATGAGTGCCCCTGCATACTTACCCTCAGTGGGTTTTGAGACATAATCACTATTTTGCAAAATGACAAGCCCTTGCGCTAAAAAGCCTGCCTGCACCACATCTGACTCCCAGACAAGTAAGTCATACTCAACACCAAGATCATAAGAAGTTTTCAGCAAAGAGCGCACAATCTTAGCAATTTCATTACGTAATTCACCTGCCTCAAGCTTATGCATGACCTTCTGCACACCCTGCTCTATGGTGTCTGCATCGCTCTCTTTAGCAACTTGCAACTTAACGTAAAACTCACCAAGCCAGTGGTCGTACTTTTTAGAACCATCAAACTCTGCTTTAAAGTAATCAACTGCAAACAAGCTCTCAGCTGCCTGACGCCCCGTATCATCAATATAATTTTGAATCTCAACCGTGTAACCCGCTGCTTTAAGAATGCGCTGAATGCTATCACCTAAAGCAATATTTCTTAAGTGCCCAACATGCGCTTCTTTATTAGGGTTAATGCTAGTGTGTTCAACAATGTACTTCTTATCTTGCGTAGGCGTACTAGCCTCAGCTTGCACCACTGACTTAATAAACGCAGCTGAATCAACAAAAAAGTTAATGTAAGGCCCTACCGCTTCAGCCTTAGCAATACCTTCAGGTAGTTTCAGTTCAGCCACAATATCCTGAGCAATCACCGCAGGGTTTTTACGCATAGCCTTAGCCAAGCCAAAGGCAACAGGGCTACCATAATCACCGGCTTTACCGGCAGGAACCTCTTGAATAGGCGCATCTGAAACAGAAACAGACAGTCGTTCCAAAGCGCCCAACAGCGCAGCTTGTAAGTGAGTCTTTAAATCTTGCATAGTGAGCTAAGGTAGCATATTTTCAATATTAAGGGGAACAACACTCGAATAAATCAGATATTCTGAGCCTAGCCTTCTTTATCTTTGCAAGTCTAGTTCTTGTTTCTTCGAATAAAAGAAGTCAGCCTAGAATTAATTTTTGAGACTTTATTGGCTATTTGAATAGCAGAAAAAAATCAGTTCCTTGAAAGACGTTAGCTCTCTCACGGAGTTTTATAGTGTAAAACTCTTAGAATGATGAATCAACCCGTATTCGTCTGTTACCTTACAGAAAAGTTGATACAACTAGACTAAGATTTTTAATAACGATGAGACTCGTTTAACTAGGAGGTTAGCATGAGTCAAGAAACAAAGACTTTTGAACAACCCATTCCCGTATGCCCTGTACGCGGGTCTGTAATATACCCAACCATGGTCATGCCTGTTGACGCAGCTAGACCCATATCCATAAGAGCAATCAACGCAGCCTTAGATCGAGACCGCACAATACTGATTGTCAATCAAAAAGACCGTGATACCCAAGAACCCACCGCAAATGATCTTTATGAAGTAGGCACCGCTTGTAACATCTTACGCATGAAGAAAAACCC
>CAZWJZ010000336.1:0-5339 GCA_964634665.1 uncultured bacterium
TCAATAGTGTTTAAAAGCTGCATAGACTGAATATCAATGACTAAAATCTCAGCGCTACCCGAAAGGGTGTCAGGCTCAATAGTGTGCTCATCTTTTAAAGCAGGAGTAAGATAACGACTTACATAAGCCTTATTATTCTCAAGAATAGAAATATGCCTAGGATGATTCCCCAAATGCACTCGAGCTTCAATTTGTTTTGACTCAGTATTAATGCTTATAAGCTCTCCGTTAGCTTCAAGCACTATAAATGCGTGTGTTTGGGACTCATTTATAGCAATACCATGAGGCTGAGATGCAGACCCCAAATCAAGCGTTTGAATAACAACTAAGTCTTGGCTATCAATAATAGATAGTGTGCCAGAGTGTTTGTTTGTCACCCAGACTGCATCTTCTAACTGTATTAGATTACGAGGGCTCGTACCGACAGGCACTTCAGTTATCTCTTGAGGTTTACTTAGATCAGTTACGGTGAGCGAATTATTGTCAGGATTAACATTCCAAACACGTTGAACGCTACCCATATTTTCAACCATAATACTGCTTGATTGAGATACAAAAACTAAATCTTTAGCTTCGTGAATAAGTTGTGTTGCTGTTACGCTAAGTTCATCTTCGGTATCATCTGTAGCTGTAAGGGTAATTTCGTAGCGTCCAGCTTCTAAAAAGTGATGGCTCACCGTGTTATTATTAAGCCATTCTGTTGTTTGACTACCATCACCAAAAGACCATTTAAACCTAGCATTACTTCCCCCTAAATAACGAGCTGTTAAAGTCACAGCTTCCTCTTTACTGCCCTCTTCTATGATGAGTGAATCTAAACTAAGAGAAACTAAAGGAATAACTCTCCAATGAAAGCTAAGTTCGGTATTCAGATTAGTACCATTAGAAACAGTAAGTACCACATCATAATTTCCAACGCGCGTTGGCTGCCCCTGAATGATGCCTTCTTCGCTAATAATTAAGCCGTCAGGTAAACCTGCTGCTGAGTAACTAAGAGGAAAATCTCTAGGATCTGTAGCTTCAACTGCTAAACTAACACTTTCATCCTGCCTAGTTATTTGCTCAGGAATAACCGTAACGGCAGGCATGATCTCGGGATTAGGCTCCACAGTCCAAGAAAAAGACACTTCAGCACTCATATTTAAAGAATTCGAAACAGAAATTGTTGGTGAAAACTCCCCAGTTCTAATTAAAGTCCCCTCAATTAAACGTTTTTCCTCATTAAGACGCAGACCATTAGGTAAATCTTCAACTGTAAAAGAAAGACGCTCACCATAAATATCAGTTACCGTTAAGGGAAGCTTAATTTCGGTTCCAGCCAAAGCAAACTGATTTTCAGGCTGCTCAAAATTAGGTGCAGACCGAACCTGCAAAATCTTTGCCTCAGAAGGAACCCCAGCCTCATTAAACACAAACAACAAATAATACCCAGGAGGCGCAAAAACAGCTGCCTCAGGAGACTCAACAAAAAGTAAATCAGCTTCCTGAGAAAACTCGAGTTCTAGAAAGCGCTGTCCTTGATCATAAGAGTGAGTAGCAGAGCCTAGGCCTACAAGGGTAACTCTAGATATATCTTCGCTCACACTCATACTTTGTGTTTGATTAATTGTAAGTACTTCAGGTGCAGCCGTTATTTGGGGGCGATCTGCAAACTCACCTGACCCATCTTGTTTAAATAAATAACTCGGATAATAAATTTCTGCATTCATATTGGTAACAGGTCCAGGAGGACCTCCACCTGTTGTTAAAACTGAAGCATTAGGCAATAAAATAGCAGATGAATGGTATAGCCTTGCCTTATCTGCACTTGGACCAATAGTCCATTCATTACGTTTAGGATCAAAAATTTCAATATACTTAGTGGCATCTTCTAAAGACTGATCAACACTAGCGCCGCCCGTGACCAAAACTCGACCATCTGCCAGTAAAGTACTATCTGTCCAATGACGCCTACTAAGCAAATCAGGAACATCAGTAATGACAGGTTCATCATTATTAATATCAATAACTATGGCATCTTCTAAACCAAGTAATGTCAAGATTTTACCCTTGTCAAACATGACAGCCGTACCCTGAGCACTAAACAAACCCTGTTGAGGAACAGTCCCAGCAAGCTCATAAGAACCACTATCCTCAGGATCAAGGTAATACAACTTGTTACTACCTGTTACAAAAACGAAAACCTTACCATTTGGTGCTAAAAAACTTCGAGGATACCACCAACCTAATCTACCATCACCATAAACCTCTTCGTTACTAGCACCATTTAAAAGACGCCAACCAGACTCAGGATTATAAATTTCAGGTGTGATTACAGGAGCACGGTTAGGTGTATCATCTATCCCCCCATGAATAAGCTGCTCACCATTTAACAAAGTAACAAGGGTAGGGTACCAGCGTCCCTTTAGCATCGTTAAAGGCGAACGGCGGAGCTGCCCTGTGCGATAATCAAAAAAATTGACATCATTCTTACCCGCCATTTTTATATCGCCAAAATCTTGATTGCCCCCTGTAATCAAAATATCCCCACTGGGCAATACAAGCTGACCACTGCAAAAAATATTTGAAGGCGACTCAACTGGTAACACTTCATGCGCGTTAAGTCCTAAGCCCTTCTCAGGATCCCAAATATTATAGATAAAGCCAGTACCATTATCTCCAGCAGCATTTGTACCATAAGATAAAACCTTGCCATCGGGAGCTAAAACAGAATGAATAGCACCCAAAGGCCAAGAAGCAACAGGAGACCAAACTCCCTCCTCATGAGCAGCTTGACTTGTTAAGACAGTCTCTAAACCCCCGTTAAAACTAAGATTTCCATAATCAATAGCGCTCGAGTTAGTTGTATCAATTGATTGATCAATAGTAACTAAGGAGCCAGGTTTTGGTGTATCAGAAGGGTTGTTCTGAATACCACATGAAACCAAGCTAAAAAGCGATAGAAACAGCAAGGTTAAGCTGTTGAGAAGTTTCGTAGGTTTATAATATAAGTTAGCCATAAGTGCAAGTTAGGCCAAAACAAAAATGTTTGACGCTAGTTTATATGGCATCATGAATTAGCAAGATAGTCAGTGACTGATAACCTTGCTAAGGGGACTTATGAGAATTTAGCCAGCTTTTACAGTTGGGGTTATTTTTTGCTAGGGGTCATAATTATAAAGATCTTATGAGGATTAAACTTTAAGCCATCTTAGTAAGTGAGATATTGGAATTAGCTAAGACTACCTTGACGCTCGAGTGTGTAGCTTCCGTCTAGAATATGTTTGCACCAGTCTTGGTTTTCTAAGTACCATGTGATGGTTTTGCGCATGCCTGTTTCGAAGCTTTCTTGGGGCTGCCAGTTAAGCTCATTTTTTATTTTGCTTGCATCTATGGCGTAGCGCCTATCGTGGCCGGGGCGGTCTGTGACGAAGCTAAGCAAGTCAATGTGCTTCTTGACTTTGGGTTCGCTGACAAGCTCATCTAAGAGTGTACAGATAGCTGTGACCATCTCTACAGTATTTTTCTCGTTATTAGTGCCAATATTGTAGGTTTCGCCTAGTCGCCCGTTCTCGAGGGCTGCGAGTATGCCTCTTACATGATCATCTACATAGAGCCAGTCTCTTATGGCGCCACCGTCACCGTAGACAGGTATGGGTTCACCTGCAAGAGCTTTTAGGATGACTGTGGGTACGAGTTTTTCTGGGAATTGGTTTGGGCCGTAGTTGTTTGAGCAATTCGTAACAACAACAGGTAGGCCGTACGTGTGAAACCATGCTTTAGCTAGATGATCTGAAGCTGCTTTGCTGGCCGAGTAGGGTGAACGCGGGTCATAAGGCGTTGTTTCAGAAAACAAACCGGTTTCACCAAGTGAGCCGTAGACTTCATCTGTTGAGACATGAACAAAACGAAAGTCTTCTTTAGCTTGACCTTCTAAGCTCGAGTAGTGTGCTCTGGCGGCGTCTAGTAAATGAAAGGTTCCTAGCACATTGGTTTTTATGAAGGCATCTGGTCCGTCTATTGACCGGTCAACATGTGATTCAGCTGCTAAATGCAAAATGGCATCTGGTTTGTATTTGCTAATAACCTTGCTAACAGCTTCTGCGTTGCATATATCAATCTGTTCGAAGCTGTAGTTAGGATGGCTGCTCACAGCGTTTAAGGATTCTAGGTTACCTGCGTAGCTTAGCGAATCAAGGTTAATTACCTTATGTTGGGTGTTTTTAATGAGGTGGCGAACTAAGGCTGAGCCAATAAAGCCAGCGCCGCCAGTTACGAGTAGGGTTTTTTTCATGATGCTTCTTCCTTTGTTATTTGATAGTTAAAATTGTTATCTGCATTGTTTAGTAAAGGTTGCTTTTTATCTTTTTCTGAAAGTAGGGGAGAGCTGATTTGCCAGTCAATAGCAAGGGCAGGGTCATTCCACAAGATGCCCCTGTCATGTTCAGCTGAGTATTCAGCTGTGGTTTTATAACTAACATCAGCGATATCACTGAGTACGCAAAAGCCATGTGCAAAGCCAACAGGAACATAAAGCTGATGCTGATTTTCATCACTTAAAATAGCCCCAACCCATTGCCCAAAATAAGCTGAGCCTTTACGTATATCAACAGATACATCGAGTATTTCACCACGAACAACAGAAACGAGCTTGCCTTGAGGTTTAGGTTCTAACTGATAATGCAAACCCCTTAGCGTATTGCGACTCGAGCGTGAGCGGTTGTCTTGTACAAAGTCTGCTGTTATGCCGTTTTGTTTGTAAGCAGAGGCTTTATAACTTTCTGAGAAGAAGCCTCTATCATCTTTAAAGATTCGGGGTTTAACCAGAATGACATCTGGAATGCTTTGGGGTTCAAAGGTAAAGTTCATAGCTTCTCCAACAGTGTTTTTGGTTTAGTCCTCTTGTTGTAATTGAGTTTTTAGCGTTTGCCAGCGACTTGTATCTAAAGAAATATCATCGGGTAAATCAACACCAGCGGTTGCTTTGCTACCTTTTTGCACATCTGCTTTTCGGCGTAAAGCCAAATCATAAACAGATTTTCGTTCGGTAGCGATATGAAGCGTGTTAAACGAAATTTCTTTATAATGCCTAATTGCCAAAAGAATATCGGGTGTTAAGATATCAACATAATCTTGCGAGGTGTAAACATCTGCAAAAGCGCTAGGGTAAGGCCATTCGCGAGGGCGAAAGCTCGTTCTTATGATTAGGTGCTTATGCGCTTGTCTTGCAATAGATTCAGCTACTAGCTTTGTGAGAGCATAGTAGTTTCTGACAGGGCCAGGGGTATCATCTTCTTTATACATGCCTTTATCACCCCAAAAGACATAATCGGTTGAAATATGAATAAAAGAAGTGTTGA
>CAZWJZ010000337.1:0-5295 GCA_964634665.1 uncultured bacterium
TCTGGCTCAAGGCTGTTTTGCTCGGGTGAATTTGATTACAAGCAAATTCACCCTGGAGATACTTAGGGGCCTTATTTCGGTTAAGGCTTCTGCTTTATAGCGCTTCAGCCAGTTATTCACCGTGATAGCGTTACAGCTCAGCTGCCACACTGATCTTTCACCTTCACTTTTTAACAGATCCCCCTACAATGTTGTCTATAGCTATGTGTTTTGCCTTTCAGATAACCTTGTTCTAGTGCTTCCTGCTCCTCATTGCTCAGTTCTATTCTTTTGATACCTCCCATACCTTATAGTTTATGTTATTTTTGCTGGGGTACTTAGATAATTCAGCTCGAGTCTAAATTATTTTTTGACTAAATATTATACCAATCGGTCTAACCATTAAATATAAGAATTTTTAAGAAACCAAAACACAAATATAATGCTAAAAGGAGAATCATGCAAATAGGTATTGATAGTTTCGCAGCCCAAATTCTTAACCCTGAAACCCTAGAAAGACAAAGTGCCTCTGATCGAATGCATGATTTGATTGAAGAAATTGTTCATGCAGATAAGGTGGGACTAGATAATTTTGGTTTAGGTGAGCACCATAGGGAAGAGTTTCTAGACTCTGCACCCGCCATGATTCTTGCAGCCGCCGCCGCAAGAACCAAAAACATTCGCCTTACAAGTGCTGTTACCGTTTTAAGCGCAGACGACCCTGTTCGTGTTTTTCAGCGCTTCGCAACCCTTGATCTTATTTCAAACGGTCGCGCTGAAATAGTGGCAGGGCGTGGCTCTTTCACAGAAGCCTTTCCACTTTTTGGCTTAGAGCTACAACACTATGATGAACTCTTTGCCGAAAACTTAGAGCTATTACTCGAGCTTAGAAAAACCAATCCGATTACTTGGGTTAGTAAGCACCGTGCACCCCTTTCGGGTCAAGGCGTTTACCCTCGTCCTGTACAAAACCCTTTACCTGTCTGGCTTGGAGTCGGGGGAACACCAGAGTCGTTCGCTCGAGCTGGCAGTCTTGGCTTACCCTTAATGATTGCTATTATTGGCGGTGATTTTAGGCGTTTTCGCCCGCATGTGAATCTTTACCGTAAAGCGGGCGCTCAAGCAGGCTTCACGCCTGAGCAGCTCAAGGTGGGTGTTCATGCGTTTGGTTATGTTTCTGAAAGCTCAGAAAAAGCAAGAGATATTTTTTACCCAGGTTCTGCTCATATGATGAATCAAATAGGTAAAGAACGCGGTTGGCCTCCTATGGGCCGAAGACAGTTTGACGCGGCTAGCAGCCCTGAAGGACCTTACTTAATTGGTGACTCAAAAGCCGTTGCCGAAAAGATTCTTTATGTAGATGAAGTTCTAGGAGGTGTTGATCGCATTAGTTTACAAATGACTAACGTCATGGTGAATCATGAGCAGATGATAGAAGGCATTAGTTATTTGGGTAATGAGGTTGCGCCAATTGTACGTAAGCACAAAGCCATAGCCTAGGTTTGTTTTGTGAAGAGCCAAATGTTCTGGCAAGAAACTTTTAGCAGCTCCACGCGTACTATCAGAAACTGATAATAGATGAGATTTTGCGATTCCAGATTGCCCTGAAAAACGTTAAGCTGGCGGTTTTTTAGGGCAATGCTTTTTATTGCAGTTCCAAGAAACATTGCAGCAACTACTAAGTCGATGTAGCTTTTCACCCTTAGGCTGCTGCGTGTAGCTTATTAGCATAATTGTGTTTATCCTATACTGTCTTGTTTTGTTTTTAGGAAGTTTAGATTTAGGGAGAACTAGAATGGTAACCATTCTAATTATTGGCACAGCTGATACCAAAGCAGACGAGATACTTTTTATGAAACAAATCATTGAGGGTGAAGGAAGCAACGCGTCTATTATGGATGTAGGTGTACTGGGTGACCCATCTTTTATGCCCGAGTACAGCAAGCATGATGTTGCAGCCGCAGCAAATACCAGCAATGAGGCAATCATTGCTTTAGGTGATGAAAACTTAGCCATGACCAAAACAGCTGAGGGTGCAAGTAAACTTTGTTTATCACTTTATGCTGAAGGTAAGCTGGATGGCGTACTTTTACTTGGCGGCACCATGGGCACAGACTTAGCCTTAGATGTAACATCTGCATTACCTTTAGGTGTACCCAAAATGATTGTCTCAACCGTAGCGTTCTCTCAGCTGATTCCAGCAGAACGCTTATCAGCAGATGTCATGATGATTTTATGGTCAGGCGGGCTTTATGGCCTAAATTCGCTATGTAAAGCTGTACAAAAACCAAGTTTCACTAAAAGTGTTATAGGCATGAGCTCTTTAGGTAGTTCAGCCTTAAAGTACATGCTTTACTTAAAACCCGAATTAGAAAAACGTGGTTATGAACTAGCCGTATTTCATACTACGGGGCAGGGTGGGCGAGCTTTAGAGTCTTTAGCTAATCAAAAGCAGTTTGTTTGCATAATGGATTTTAGTTTGCAAGAACTAGTTAAGGACATGAAAGGTTCTATTGTTAGTTCAGGAAGCGATCGCCTAGAAGCTGCGGGGGCGGCTGGCATTCCTCAACTAATTGCGCCGGGTGCAACAGATCTTATTGATGTACCCACTTGGAAAGCCTTACCCACTGAGTTTGAAGCTAGATCCTATCATGCGCATAACCGTTTGATTGCTTCAGTAACCATGACAGCTGAGGAACGCAGGGATGCTGCTAGACTCATTTGTAAAAAGCTAAGTCGAGCCAAAGCACCTGTTAAGTTGATTATGCCGCTTCAAGGCATTGAAGAATGGGATAGGGAAGGCAATGATCTTCATGATGCTGAAGGCTTAGCCGCTTTAGCAGATGAGTTTCGGAAGCTTGCCAAAGACCCAATCGAACTCATTGAATTAGATGCACATATTAATGACAAAGCCTTTGCTGATAAAGTATTAGATGTTTTTGATGCTTGGGTTAAAGAGGGCATTGTGCCGAGAGCAAGCGAGTAAAAGTTAGCTGAAACCCCAAACAGTATTATGAATTTTCAAGGAGCATTTATGACCCAACCTTTACTTGCAAGACGACAAAAACTCCTTGGTGAGAAAAGTCCGCTTTTTTACGAACAACCTGTTCATTTTGTTAAAGGCGAAGGAGTTTGGCTTTATGACGCGGCAGGCAAAAAATATCTTGATGCTTATAACAACGTGCCTTGTGTAGGGCATTGCCACCCCAAAGTGCTTGAAGCGCTAACAAGGCAAGCCTCAACACTTAATACACACACGCGTTACCTGCATGAAGGCATTTTAGATTACGGTGAAAGACTCACGGCTCTTTTTCCAGATGCCCTAAGCATGCTTTATTTGCTCTGTACAGGTAGCGAAGCCAACGAACTAGCCTTGCGTATGGTGCGTGAAACCACGCTCAAACAAGGCATTATATGCACAGACCATACTTATCATGGAAACACTCGAGCGGTTTATGACTTAGCGTCTTCTAAGTATGCAGTGTCACCAAATCCTGCGGTGAAGTACGTGCCTTTTCCTGAAACGTATCGCCCTATTGAAGCTTTAACGGCTGAAGCTTTGGCGGATGCTTATATTCAGAAAGTAGCTACAGCTATTCAGGAATTTGAGCAGGAGGGTGTGGGGTTTGCAGCTGTGCTTTTTTGCCCAATTCTTGCGAATGAAGCTTTACCTAATGTACCTGTAGGTTACTGGCAGAAATTACGTGCTCTGGTTTCAAAAGCAGGTGGTTATCTTATTTTTGATGAAATTCAGTCAGCCTTTGGGCGTACCGGTAAACTTTGGGGTCAAGACTGGACGGGCGTAACGCCTGACATTGTAACGCTAGGTAAACCCATGGGCAGCGGACACCCGCTAGCGGGACTCATTGCTACTGAAGAACTGGTACTCGAGTTTCAAAAAGAGGTGTCTTACTTTAATACCTTTGGCGGGAATCCTGTTTCTTGTGCAGTGGGTATGGCGGTGCTAGATGTGATTGAGCAGGAGGCTTTGCTTGAGAATGCTGCTATAACAGGGCAGTATTTGCATGAGGGTATTCATGCTTTCGCTAAAGATTTTGAGCTTATTGGCGATGTAAGAGCAGAAGGTTTATTTGTGGGTATAGAACTTGTTAAAAACCGTGACTCTAAAGAAGCTGCGCCAGAGGCAGCTGATTTTATGGTGAATAGCTTGCGTGAACATGGTGTATTGTTAAGTCGGGCAGGTCGCTACCGAAATGTATTAAAAATACGGCCACCCCTTGTTTTTAGCAAAGCAAATGCCGACTTGCTGATTGGTCAATTAGAGGACGCTTTTAAACGCCTCCAATGAACGATTTTTATGACTTAAGCTTAGAGGCTCAACTAGTAAGACTAAAAGATGCAGCGCTAAGTGCAGTCAAGCATTGGGCTATTCCAAAGCCAAGCATTAGCTTACTTAAATACCGCGAAAATGCCGTTTTTAAGCTAACAAGCGCAACACAAAAAAACTACATCTTGCGGATTCATAGGGCTAACTATCACTCAGAAGAAGCCATAGCATCTGAACTTAGTTGGATAGCTGCACTTAAAACAACATTAAACGTGCCGCAGATTATAGCTACAAAAGAACAAACCTTTTTTGCTAAAGCATTCGTGAAAGGGGATGCTAATGCTCGAGTGATTGATGTTTTTGACTGGCTTGAAGGAACAAGCCTAGCTGACTTACTGCCACATATTCAAACGCAAGACCTAAAGCTATGGCTCAAAAAAATGGGTCAAGCTGCCGCGTGCTTGCATAACCACTCGAGTGCTTGGCAAATCCCTGACGGGTTTCAGCGGCATAGTTGGGATGTTGAGGGTTTAGTGGGGGAGCGGCCTTTTTGGGGTCGCTTTTGGGAGCTTTCTGTCTTAACTTTTGAGCAAAAAAGACTTATTTTAAGCGCGCGTAATGTCTTAACCTTGCAGCTTCAGAACTACTCTAAAACTAAGCAAAGTTATGGTCTTATTCATGCAGATATGATTCCTGATAATCTTATGATTGCTAATAATAACCTGGTCCTAATTGATTTTGATGATGCTGGCTTTGGCTACTATATGTTTGAACTTGCCACCATTTTGCATCCGTTTCAAGAGCATGCAGCTTACGAAGACTTAAAGGCAGCCCTCTTAGCGGGCTATCAAGCTTTTCGAAGCTTAAGCGAAGAAGACTTAGCTTATTTAGAAGCTTTTAGACTAGCTCGAGCGTTTAGTTACTTGGGCTGGTATAACGATAGACCTGAAATGCTTCGTAATACGGCAATGCTTAATAGAGCTATAGCTCGAGTGCTTAAGCAAAGTGAACAGCTTTTAATCAACAAT
>CAZWJZ010000338.1:0-5271 GCA_964634665.1 uncultured bacterium
CATGACTACAATACTCAGAGGGCTAAGCTTATCTGTTTGGAGTGATCCATTACCCCTGATGGAAAACGACACACCTTATGTTCTCATCACTAAGCTCGGCAAGTTAATCGAACTACCAACCGGTGTGATCCTTGATGATTGGGAGATTTGCGTTGACTTACTTGATCCAGCTAGTAGCATCAATGCCCCTGAATAAGTAGCGTTTCTAATTTAGCCTGAAGCGTTTGATGCACAAGGGCACTGCGGCGGTCTGTTTGCTCCCACCTTTCAGCTAAATCTGAGCGGTCGGACGGGTCGCTTACGCATGATAAATGGCCTGATCGAATACATGCAGCACTTTAGTGCTCATGTCTGGTTTGCCACCTGCTAGGTGGTTGCAGTCTTAGCACAAAAGATTTAGCAAAAGCTTTAATCATTCAAAATTGGTCATAGATAATCTGGTCTAGCCTTAAAGGGCTTGGCAGAATTCCGATGCGTTGATAGCTGGCTAAGTTCCGCTCCCACCGTTGATGATCTAAATAACCAAATTGCTCTAGACTAACCTCACCTATGACATAAGGAGTCATAACCCGTATTATCTCGCGTTCGGTATCCCAATGACCGGACTCGCCCATCATTTCCACCACAACCTCCGCCGCTTCGTCCTGATGGGTCATGGCTTGTCGCCAGCCCGTAAAAGAAGCCTGTAAAAACTTATTGAGCGCATCTGGTTGCTGACGAATAACTTCATCTGTGCTAAAGAACAGCTGGGAATACGGATGAAGTTTGGTATGGCGAAGGGGTATCACTCGAGTTAGACACCCCAGATGCGCAAGTTCAATAGGCTCAGACATAGCATAACCCTGAATAGCATCAAAGCGCCGACTGGTTAATCGCCCTAAGTCATAAGCTGATTCAGTGATAGCAATGGCATTGCGGTCGATACCCTCAAGGGCCAATACCGCTTCTAAAATTCGGTTACCGTCGGGCTGCATTGCCAGGCGATGTCCTGGCAGGTCAGCTAAGCTATGAATATCACTATCAGCTTGTGTAATCAACACTAACGGAGAATGCTGTAACATCGTTGCCAAGGCTTTGACGGGTTTGCCCACCACACGCGAGGTGCAAAGTAAGTTATCTTCACTGCTACCTGCGCAAATATGCCCTTTAGCACTGGCAGACAACACTTTATCTACAATGCTAAGCCCATCATCCTGCCACGGAAGTAAGGTCACATCCAGGCCAGCCTGACGATATAAGCCCTTAGCCTGGGCCCAACAAAGTCCAGCAAACTGACCACAAAAAACCCAATCAAGATAAAAAGTAAAAGGACTTAGCGACATATATTACCTCACAGTAAATTTTTTAAATACCCGCTTAAAATTTCTACCAAAGCGATGTTTTGAGCGTTTATAACACAAGAAACGTTGTTGAAATTCAATTCCGATGCTCAGCACTTACATCAATACAAAACGATCAGGGTCATCAACGCTTACGTATTCACCACGCAAGTTAGAATGTTTGGGTTTAAACCAATTATAGAAAGACTGCATCCCTGGCGTTTCACTAGCCTGATGGCCCATTAAAATCCAGGCTACACCCGCATCACGTGCAAATTCAACATCGCGCCAATCCAGTACTTCACCTGTAAGTGCTGCATCACAACCATGTCGCAGGGCCTTGAGAATAATATCAATAGGGCCAGGGCTACCCCAATCAAGCGTGACCTTGTGTACTATACGTGCCGGGTCACCAATAAAGCGCAAACCCTGCTTATTGAGTTTGCGCCCTACATCCTGGGCTAGATCCGACAGGGTTATGGGAGGTAATTGGTAAATGTATTCTTTATCGTCAATGCGTAAGTCTGACCAACCCAAGCTGCGGGCCAGTGCATGGCCAACACCCTGCTTGGGAAATTGATCCCAACTGTCATGCAAACGATAAACAACCAGATCGTGTTTACGTATCAACTCGAGTTTGGCCTGGGCTGGTGGTGTAGTCATTTTCTCATCTAAATCTACCGCCGGAAAACGAATTTCTGTGCCGGCTGGATAATAGTATGGATGCCAGTAAAAAAGAGGTTCATGAACAATAATAAAATTAAGATCTCGCTCGACACATTTTTGCAAAAGTTCAAGACTGGGTAACCAAGAAACAGCAACCCCACGTATTTTAGCTTCAGGATCACCAGCCATAATGCCATCTACCTTGTCGTCTGGATAAAGATTGGGAACTTCTCGAGCTAGCCATTCATGTAAGTCTTGGGCAATCATTTAACACTCCTAAAGATAATTTGATACTACAGTTTAATCATAAAACCACGATCAATGAATAGTGCACTGCCGGTCATAAACGAGGCTTCATCTTAAGCTAAAAAAACCGCTGTAGGGGCGACTTCCTCGGGTGTAGCCATACGCCCTAAGACACGGTCATTTTTTGCGACTTCAAAGAGCAGTTTAGAATAAAGAGCCATCTTTAAGTCTTGATGGTTAAAGTCAGTATCGACCCAACCTGGGCAAATGGGCATTACTCGTATATTATCAGGAGCCAGTTCTTGACTAATGACATAGCTCATACTAAGCACAGTACTCTAGCTGGTGGTGTAGGCTAAACTTTCTGAACTTCCAACCAGAGTTGACACTGACGATAAATTGATGATCACGCCGCCACGCGCTTTCCGCATCAAACGAACTGAGTATATATAACTATGATTTAAGCGACTTTCACGTCGCGCTGGTTAAAACCGAACATTCGGCCCAAAAGTTGTATAAGAAGGTGGATTAAAATAAGAAAAATACTGTTTCGAATAGTCCTTCTCAGGTTTATCCTCATTTCCAAATAAACCTGATATTCGGGGTACTTTTTGGGAAAGGCATTATAATGAGAAAAAAGTTCTGGACTGTGTTTCTGGGTTTTTTGGAGGTATTGCTTATGAAACTTTCTGTTTATTTGTTCGGGTTTAACCTCATTTCTAAAACTTCATCGCAAAAAACAGAAAAAACGATTATTGAACCACAGTTAGCTATTCGTCAATCAAGTGGTTTAGGAATAACCGCTTCTATACTGAGCTCTTAACTTTCACCCTATTCTCTTGGAGGAAACATGATCGCAAACACGCTTGGCCTGTTCAAAAATCAAACCACGGTAGGAACTGTAAAGCATGTGGGTAACTGTAGTTATGATGCTGAAACGCAAAGCTATGCCATTTCAGGTGCAGGCAAAAATATTTGGGGTAGCAAGGATGATTTTCATTTTGTCTGGAAACGCATAAAAGGAGATTTTATTGTCAGTATGCAAGCAAGCTTTGAAGGGGAAGGCGTAAATTTACATCGTAAATTAGGCTGGATGGCAAGAAAGAGTTTAGCTAGTAATTCTCCTCATATTTGCACAGGTATTCATGGAGGTGATGGTCTACTGGCACTCCAATATCGCCGTGAAGTGGGCGCAACAACAGAAGAACTGCGTTCGCCCTTAGTGGGTGCAGATGTCATTCAACTCGAGCGTAAAGGTAACACTTTCATTATGTCGGTTGCTCAGTTTGGTCAAACGTTTGTGGTGCTTGAGAGTGAAGCAGTTAATTTAGGTGAAGAGTTATTCGTAGGTCTTTTTGTTTGCTCTCATGAAGCGGATGTTCTTGAAAAAGCAAACTTTCATAATGTCCGTGTGGTTGTGCCAGTAACAGAATTGTTTAATAGAGAACAAGATCCTTTTGCTAGTCATCTAGAAATCATGGATGTGGCCAGTGGGAAAAGACAAATCATTCATAGTGAAGACAATGTGTTTGAAGCACCCAACTGGATGTTAGAGGGTGAAGCACTTATTTATAATAAAGCAGGAAAACTATTTAAGTTTGATTTAAGTAGTTATAAATCTACCTTTATTGATACGACACCTGTTCTAAGAAATAACAACGATCATGTGCTTTCTTTTGATGGCAAAATGCTGGCTATTAGTAGTCATAATGAACAAAAAACATCAATTATTTATACGGTGCCTGTAAAGGGAGGTAGACCTAAACAAATAACGCCTAAAGGTCCTTCTTACTTGCATGGTTGGTCACCAGATGGCAATTTCTTGGTGTATACAGGAAAACGTGATAATGAATTTAACATTTATCGTATTTCGGTAGAGGGGGGAGAAGAAGAGCAACTGACGCACACAAAAGGGCTTGATGATGGACCTGAATATAGTCCAGATGGGCGCTATATTTACTTTAATTCAGTTCGAACAGGCAGCATGGAAATTTGGCGGATGAAGGCAGATGGTAGTGAACAAGAGCAACTCACAGATGATAAGTATAATAATTGGTTTCCTCATGTCTCGCCAGATGGCAAGCAAGTCATTTTCTTAAGCTACCTAGAAGGAGAAGTTGAACCCAGTGACCATCCTGCAGCCAAGCGAGTGTATTTACGAATCATGCCTTTTGATGGTGGCACGCCCAAAGTATTAGCTTATCTTTATGGTGGGCAGGGAACAATGAATGTACCCTCTTGGTCACCAGATAGTAAGCAGCTAGCTTTTGTGAGTAACACTGTTCCTTATGCTTAGTATTGCCTTATCAACTAGCCTACGTAAATCAAGTTTAACTAATGGGGGTAAAGATTAGGGCTTAACTACTGAGGGTAAAGATTAGGGTTGATAGTTATGGATTTGTTACAAGAGAAACGAAAAACACACTCGAGTGTTTAGGTGCTATGAATTTAGTGGGGGGAGTGGGAAAGGGATACTCGAGTGTTAAGTAACGTATAACGGTATGTGTTATACTTGAAGGGTGATTCTGTCTTTTGCCGACAAAGGTAGTGAAGCTATTTTTGATGGTGAAGATACTAAGAAAGCCAGAAAGACCTGCCCTGTTGAACTCTGGCGAATTGCAATAAGAAAACTAGACGCCCTCAATCAAGCCAGTGAGCTTAAAGACTTACGTTCACCTCCAGCCAATCACTTAGAAGCCCTCAAAGGAAACCGAGAAGGTCAACATAGCATAAGGATTAACCAGCAATACAGAATTTGTTTCTACTGGACAGTTGAAGGAGTAGAGCAAGTAGAAATAACGGATTACCACGCATGAGCATTACAATGCTCTTTACCAAGCTTCTTACTCAATCTTTTTGACAAGCAGATTAGTAAGCTATCAGGAGTTTAAGCATGAGATTACCAAGTCACAGAGCACCCATACATCCAGGTGAAATGCTTTTAGAAGAATTCTTAATTCCTCTAAACATGACCCAAAAAGACTTAGCGCAACGTTTAGGGGTATCTTACCCTAGAGTCAATGAGCTCATTCATGCCAAA
>CAZWJZ010000339.1:0-5269 GCA_964634665.1 uncultured bacterium
ATGCAAATAATGCAACCCATTCTTGTGTAAACAAACTACCAATCAGCGGAAAGTCCGTTCTGGCTGCGAGCCAGATTTTCATGGGTTGACCTCTCAGCCAATCGGGCTGCAATTTGGCTACACCGCCAAAAAAGTAAGGCATGGCTATTTGAAATTGCAGTATGAACAGTACCCATCGTGGCACGCGGCTTGGGTCGCTAGCTTTCGTTTTACCAAATCTTGCATCTAGTGAAAAGTACTGATTTAAGGGCAAAAAGATCATTAAGAAGCATATTAATATGACTAGGTAAGTATGGTTTAAATACCGTGTTTCTTCTAACAAGAAAAAATACAAGATGCTTGCAAATGCGTAACTACAGGCAAATTTATAAAAATAGCCAAGACTTATGAACACACCTGCCACGCCTATTAAAGCAAAGACAATATTGAGGGCTAAGTCTGGTAAAGGATTCACCCAAGTGAAAAGGTCGTACTTGAAGTTATAATCAGGATAAATCCAGTATACGGCGACTTGATTAAGGTAAAACATTCTTATTGTTCGCCACACCAAAATAATACCCATAGCAATTCTAAAGAAAACAAGACTGTTAATACTGACGGGTTCAAACAGCTTTGAAAGTAGCAGTTGCATTATGCGCCTATTGTGACATTTTGAAAATCAACTATAGTGTTCTGAAGTGCAGATTAAGCAGGCTGCGTCTCACCTGCTTGCAGCTAAGCAAGCTAAACTAAGCTGTGGCCAAAACACGTCTTCCTAAAAAATACAGACCTCGTAAAGCTCGAGTTCAGGCTTTGGTTATTTTGTTGTTTTTGGTACTCAGCCTTACTGCTTTATTGGCTGAGCGCTACCCAATCATTTATGAAAGCATTAATGAGCTTAAGCAGCTTTTAGGCTTTGGTGAGTTTGAAGGGCTTGAAGGGCCTGTTGAACTTGTTCGGGTGAGTGATGGTGACACAATTGTGGTGCGTTTTGAAGGCAAAGAGGAGCGTTTGCGTTTAATTGGTATTGATACGCCTGAGAAGTTTGCATCTGCAAAACTCGAGCAGGATGCTGCTGCGTCAGCATTGTCTAAAGAAGAAATTCAGGTTTTGGGTGAGGCGGCCTCTAGCTTTGTAAAGACTTTGCTTAAAGCTAAAAGCTTGTACCTTGAGTTTGATGCGAGTGAGCGTGATAGGTATAGGCGTTTGTTGGTTTATGTTTATTTTCGAGATGCTGAGGGTGACTTTGTTTTTGATGACAGTTCATTTAAGCAGCTTAATCTTGAGATTGTTAAAGCAGGCTGGGCAGAACCTTTAACCATCCCCCCTAATGTGCGTTACGCCAATGATTACCTAGAGGCAGCTAGCTTAGCTCGGCAGTCTAATAAGGGCATGTGGGCGGTTTTGAGTGAAGAGTGAAAGGTAGAAAGTAGAAAGCAATGAGTTGGAGCATATCTTCAATTTGTGTTCTAAATAAAAACCATGCCCAATCTATTGAACAAGGCTTTTTTGCTCTTACCTCATTGCTCATTGCTTTCAACTCATTGCTGTCCTAGCTATAGCAGCGGTAGTGTCATCATATTTTGCACGCTAATATGCCCTGCGAGTGCCCTTGCTGCTTTTCTAAAAGCAATTGATTCTGGGGCATCTGGGTTAGCTAAGACAATGGGTTTGCCAGCATCACCACTTTCTCTTACGGCTCTATTAATAGGTATTTCACCTAAGATAGCTAGTTTTTCTGATTCAGCCCATGCTTTAGCGCTACCTTCTCCAAAAATGTAATCTTTGGTTCCGTCTGGTAGTTGGTAGTAAGACATGTTCTCTATAATGCCAAAAACAGGTACATGCGTTTTACGAAGCATGTTGTAAGAACGCTTTACATCAAGGAGTGCCATATCTTGCGGCGTGGTCACGATTAATGCACCTGTAACCGTGGTGAGTTGCGTTAACGATAACTGCACATCACCTGTACCAGGGGGTAAGTCAATCACAAGGTAGTCAAGTTCACCCCAAAGGGTTTGGTTAAGCATCTGGTTAATCGTGCCATGCAAAATAGGGCCACGCCATGTGAGAGCTTGGCCATCTTCAACGAGATTGGCAATAGACATGATCTTAACGCCATAATTTTTTAGAGGAATAATGTTTTTTTCTTCATCCGCCATTAGGCGTTTGCCTTCAACTGAGTACATTTTAGCTTGACTAGGGCCATAAATATCTGCGTCAAGCAAACCCACATCTGCACCTTCAAGCGCAAGGCTGGCAGCTATATTTGCAGCTACAGTTGATTTACCTACACCCCCTTTACCTGAACCAATCGCAATAATGTTTTTAATACCCGGAATGGCATCCTTTTGAGCACCCCGCACTTGAGAGCCAAACTCGAGCTTTATGGTCTCTACACCACTGACTTTGCTGACAGCTTGTCTTATGTCGCCTTCAATTTTGGCTTTCATGGGGCAAGCTGGTGTGGTTAAGTTTATTTTAATAAACGCGTCTGTACCTTCAACAGTAACACTGTCTACCATGCCTAAACTCACTAGGTCTTGGTGCAGCTCTGGGTCATCTACGGTTTTTAAGGCATTAATAATTTGCTCTTGGGTTGTCATGACTTAAAGGTATCAGGCTGACCTTATTTTTGTTAGGGTCTATCCTACCTATCGCATCCGCCTTACGCTTACGTTATACTCTGGTATTAATTGGTGGGTGTCAATTAGCTAAAACTGAATAAAGCTGTTTTATGTGTTCAGTAGTGCTGTTTTTTGTCACAAACCGTCCAGCAAAGGACGATAATAAAGAGAATGAGTTTTCGGTATCAAAAATTAAATCTTTATGCAGAACGAAAGCCCGTAAAGACGTTTGAAGGGGTGGATCCTTTAACAGGTTTACCTGTACTTATTTACGAGTTTCAAGCTGCGCCAAGAAACAAACTCGAGCTGCTTGAGTCTCAAAATATTCCTGGTATTTTAGATATTGAGGTTGCCGATACGAGTTTGGTGGCGGTGGCTTATTCTAAGCGTTATAAGACGGTTACGCGGCCTTTTCGTATTCCTAAGCACACCTTGTTGCTTGATAGTGCGCGTGCGCTTCGTGACGCGGCGCGGGCTGGTATTGTTCATGGTGATATTCGTCCTGATAGGTTTTTGAGTACTCAGGATCATGTTTTGCTTGAGGGTTTTGGTATGCCTTGGGGGGTTATTGATAATCCTTATCGTGCACCTGAAACTAAGTATCCTAATTTAAGTGATGATGTTTATGCTTGGGCTAAATCAATTCTTGATTTGGTTTCAGGTGATTTATCTGATGCGCAGTCGAGTCTTTTAACGCAGTGTCTTTTGGCTAATCCAAATGATAGGCCTGATGCTGAAACGCTTTTCATGACTTTAGAGAATAGTGTTCAGCAAAATGATCAGAAGCCTCAGCCAAATAAGCAAAGTATGAATGATTTTCATTTATCTTTTGATGAAAACAGCATGCGAACCTCTGACTTTCAAGAATCTGCTGAACCTGCTTCTTTTAATAATGCAGCCGAGGGTAAAGCAAAAGAAGCTAAACAAGAAATACCTGTTAGACCCGAAATTGACACTACTATTAAATCAACCTTCATTAAAAACCCGCCCCCTGGTGCTACTTATAAATCAGGTGAAGCGTACCCAGATGCACACCCTAGCAAAGTGAAACTCGAGCAGGATTTGGCGGCCTTGCGTTCTGATTTAGAGTCTGGTTCTGGTAGGCGTCGTCGTGGGTTTTTGTTTGGCGGTTTGTTGCTTGCTGTTTTAGCGTTAGCTGCACTTGCGCTTGTAAATCAGTTGTTTAACACAAATGCTTTGCCGCAAGCTGCGCCTTCTACAAATGTCACGCAGTACCTTGTGCGACTTGAGGTTAGACCTGCGAGTTTGCCGCCTGTTGATATTATTGTACTTGAGAGCCCTTCGGGTTCTACGCTTGTGGCTAATCAGGTTTTAGGTAAGTATCCTGCGGGCATTAATCAGGTTGTACTTGATAAAGAGGGTTTGTGGCGTTTTCAGGCTAGATTTGAGGATAGCGTATCTGAAGTTATCACGTTACAGTTGCCTGCTGAGCGCAGTGCTGTTTTATCTATTGTTGAAGAAGAAACTGAGTAGCTTTTTGTTGACGTTACGCCATGATAAAGCTTGCGTTTCAGTTCGGGCTTTTGTCTAAACATGTTCCACTCGAGTTTATTATTTTAATTAAATCTTTAGCTATTTAGGGGTTACCTTATGTCTATTGTTGTTCTTGATTATGGTTCTCAGTTTACTCGGCTTATTACACGTAGATTACGTGAGTTAAGGGTGTACTCGGTAATTTTACCTGCCTCTTCGAGCCTTACTGAGATTCAGTCTCATTCGCCTCAAGGTATTATTTTGTCAGGTGGACCTAGTAGTGTTTATGATGCTGCTGCGCCTCAATTAGCTGAGGGTTTGCTTGATGCTAAGTTACCAATTTTGGCTATTTGTTACGGCATGCAGCTTGTTGCGCATAGCCTTGATGGTGAAGTAAAAGCAGGTACCGTGCATGAGTATGGTAAAGCTATGCTTAGTAACTATGAGGGTAGTCTTTTTGAGGGTGTTGAGGGTGACTTTGTTGCTTGGATGAGTCATGGTGACTCAGTAGCAAAAGCCCCAACTGGCTTTAAGGTGATTGCTTCTACCACAGATACAGCGATTACTGCTATGGAGGATACTGAGCGGCATATTTATTGTTTGCAGTTTCACCCTGAAGTGCAGCACACGCCTAAAGGTAGCGCTTTACTTGAAACCTTCATCTCTAAAACATCAGCACTTAGAGATTGGAATGCAGAGCATATTGTAGATGAGCTTAGTCAAGACATTAGAAATACTGTTGCGAATGAACACGTCTTGCTAGGTATTTCTGGTGGGGTTGATAGCAGTACACTAGGTTTACTGCTAAATAAAGCTATTGCTAAGCAACTTTTTGCTGTCTTTGTTGATCAAGGTTTACTAAGGCTAAATGAACGCCAAGAAGTCGAAAAGGCCCTAACGAGCTTAGGTGTTAACCTTATTGTGGTTGATGCCAGAGAGCGCTTTATGAGCGCACTTGACGGCGTGAGTGATCCTGAAGAAAAACGTAAAATCATTGGTAAAGAATTTGTAGATGTCTTTAAAGCAGAAGCCTTAAAGCTAGAAGCGCAGCATGGCAAAATCAAGTTTTTAGCCCAAGGCACGCTTTACCCAGATGTCATTGAATCAGCAGGGGGTCATGGTGCTGCCAACATAAAAAGCCATCATAACGTAGGCGGGCTACCCAAAGA
>CAZWJZ010000340.1:0-5249 GCA_964634665.1 uncultured bacterium
TATCGGTCACGCTAAATGGTGGCGTTGTCATTTGTATTGAGGTTGATGAAGCGCGAATAGAGCGCCGTATTGCTACCGCTTACCTTGATACCTGGACTCGAGATTTATCAGATGCTATTAACCAAGCTGAGGAAGCAAAAAAAGCAGGTAAAGCTTTAAGTATTGGGTTGTTAGGTAACGCTGCTGAAATGGTGCCTGAGATGCTCAGAATAGGCTTTATACCTGATTTAATAACTGATCAAACAAGTGCTCATGATCCTTTGGTTGGGTACCTGCCTCCTGCTTTTGCCGATGAAGATCCCAATGAAACGAGAGTTAAAGATTTAGATGCCTATAAAACTCGAGTTTTTGAAGCTATGGCTTCGCATTGTTCTGCGATTGTTGAGATGCAAAAAGCTGGTTCTATTGCTTTTGATTATGGTAATAATTTAAGGGCTATGGCGAGGCAAGGTGGTTTTAGTAACGCTTTTGCCTATCCTGGCTTTGTACCTGCGTTTATTCGTGATCAGTTTTGTGAGGGTCGCGGTCCTTTCCGTTGGGTGGCCTTGTCTGGCAATCCTGAAGATATTTATAAGACTGATAAAGCACTTTTGGATTTGTTTCCACATGATGAAGGACTTAATCGATGGCTTACCGTTGGTATTAAGAGCTTTAAATTTCAAGGCTTACCTGCGCGTATTTGTTGGCTTGGCTATAAAGAACGAGATAAAGCAGGTTTGTTGTTTAATGCCATGGTCAGGCGGGGAGAATTAAGCGCTCCTATTGTTATAGGGCGGGATCATTTAGATGCTGGTTCAGTAGCGAGTCCTTACCGTGAGACTGAAAGTATGCTTGATACGAGTGACGCTGTGGCGGACTGGCCACTGCTAAATTTTGCACTTAACGCTGTGTCTGGAGCAGCTTGGGTGAGTTTTCACCATGGTGGCGGTGTGGGTATGGGTTACAGCCTTCATGCAGGGCAAGTTTCAGTGGCAGATGGAACTAAAGAGGCACATGAGCGCCTTAGTCGCTTACTGGTAAATGACCCCGGTACAGGTGTTATGCGCCACGCTGATGCTGGTTATGAAAAAGCAAAACAAGTTGCTAAAGAGCGAGGTTTAGACCTACCAAGTGAAAACCTATGAGTAGGGTTTTTTGTAATATCAGTGAGCTTTTAAGCCCTGATACAAGCATAAAGAATGCTGCCATCGTGGTCCATGAAGGAAAAATAGAATGGATAGGGCAGCAAGCTGATTTAGCTAAAGAATACTTGGCTTATCCCAAAATTGACTTGGCTGGTAGAGCTGTTCTCCCTGCCTTGATTGATAGTCATAATCACTTAATTTGGGCAGGTGACCGCATTCAAGAATATGAACAACGCAGTCGCGGAGAAAGTTACGAAGCTATCCTTGAAGCAGGGGGAGGCATTTACAATACGGTCAAAGCTACCCAAGTTGCAACTGAAAATCAATTACTCGAGCTTGCTATTGCGAGAGCAAAGATATTTTTAAAAGGTGGCGTTGCTACACTTGAAGTGAAAAGTGGCTATGGTTTAGAAGCTGAGCATGAACTTAAAATGTTGCGAGTTGCAAAGCTGCTCAAAACAAAGGTACCTCAACGCATTATTCCCAGCTTACTTGCTCATGTTATTCCTAAAGGATGGCAGCGTAATGATTACGTAGCAATGTTTTGCCAAGAACTCATTCCTGAAGTAAAAAAGCAAGGCTTAGCTGAAGCTGTTGATGTCTTTTGTGACAGGGGTGCTTTTACTATTGCTGAAACACGTAAGATTTTTGATGCCGCTCTAGCACATAAGTTAAAAATCAAAGCCCATGCGGAACAACTCGAGCATACGGGTGCTACAAAACTGGTGGCTGAAATGCAAGGCTTATCAGCTGACCATCTGGAAGCTTGTAAGCTTGATGATTGGCAAGCGTTAGCGGCTAGTGGCACGGTAGGCACTATTTTGCCTGGCGCTACTATTTTGCTTAAAAAACCTTTCCCTGATTGCCGAAAAATGATTGATGCTGGCGTTAAAGTCGCTGTTGCAACTGACTTTAATCCTGGTAGCAGTCCCCTAATGAGTATGTTCTTAACAATGCAACTTAGCATGGCGCTTGGGAATTTAAGCCTTCAGGAAACCTTGCTAGCTGCTACAAAACATGCCGCTGATGCGCTTGGCTTGAGTCATTTGGGCAGATTAGAATTGGGTTGCGAGGCTGACTTTCTGGTTGTAAACCATGCTAATCCTCGTCATCCTCTTTACACATGGGGTAACAGTGATATTCATGAGCTCTATATTGCAGGAAAAAGCTGCTTGCAATGACGCAACGGTTTTTGGTTGATCGAGCTTATCTAGAAACAGCTTGGCAGGAAAATGTTTTAATTCAGATTGACAATGGCATTATTAGCGAACTAAAAGCAAATGCCTCAGATAAAACAGCAGAAACCTTAAAGGGAGCCCTCATTGCAGGTATGCCAAACCTGCATTCCCATGCTTTTCAACGTGCATTAGCTGGTTTAACTGAGCATACTGTAGGTCATAAAGATACCTTTTGGACTTGGCGTAATGCCATGTACAAGTTAGCCATGAACTTCACACCCAAAATGCTGAAAGCGGTGGCAAGTCAACTTTACTCAGAATTAATGCAAGCAGGCTACACCAGCGTAGCTGAATTCCATTATGTACACCAACCTGACCCGTTAAGGATGAGTGAAGCGCTGATAGAAGCAGCTCTTGAAACAGGAATCCGCCTTACCTTACTCCCAGTCCTTTACCAACAAAGTGACTTTAACTATGCACCACCCAACGCGGGTCAAAAGCATTTTTATTTAAGCTTAAATGACTACTTAGCTTTGGTCGAAAAGCTCGAGTCATTAACGAAGGACTACCCTCAAATAAAGATTGGTATTGCGCCTCATAGTCTTCGAGCTGTTAGTCCTGAAGTTATGCATGAACTCTTCACTACTCTGCCAAACGCAGTTAGGCACATGCATATTGCAGAGCAAGAAAAAGAGGTGCATGACTGCCTTAAGGCTTATGGGGCTAGACCTATTGAGTGGTTACTCGAGCATTTTGATGTCAATAATAACTGGTCTTTGATTCATTGTACACATATGACGGCTTCAGAACTTAAAGCACTTGCTGCAACGACTGCAGTTGCAGGATTATGCCCCAGTACTGAAGGAAATCTTGGTGATGGTTTTTTTGAATTAAGAGACTATGTGAAGCATGGGGGTCGTTTTGGAATTGGCACGGATAGCAATAGCTCAACTAGCCCTGTTGAAGAATTACGCCTAATGGAGTATGTGCAGCGCTTAAGGCATCAAGAGCGCAATATTATTGCAGGGCAGGAGGGTTCAAGCGGCGAGAAGCTCTACAGCAAAGCGTTAGCTGGTGGTTCACAAGCTCTCGGGCAAAAAATAGGTGAAATTGCGCTAGGTTACGCTGCTGATTTTATTTTGCTTAATCAAGAGCATCCGCAACTAACTATGCATACTCCTAAAACACTACTAGACGCCTTTGTTTTTTCTGGAAATCAAAACCCAATTAAGCAAGTGATGGTTGCTGGCAAATGGATACAGCCATTGGCAGATGATTCTAAATTTAGACAAAGCATGAAAGAGATAACACATTTATGATGGTTAATAAAGAACGTATTTGGCAACGAATCATGCAACTTGCAGAGATAAGCGAGAAAGATAAACCTTATACCCGAAGAGCCTTTACGAAAAGCTATTTGCAAGCTAGAGATCTACTTAAAAGCTTTTTTACAGAGGCAGGCTTAGAAACAAGCTTAAGCCCCGCTGCAAATTTAATTGCAAAGCGTAAAGGTAAAAATATCGATTTACCCGCCATTGCTTTAGGGTCACATATTGATACTGTGTTAGAAGGTGGACGCTTTGACGGTATTGCTGGCGTCATAACAGCTATAGAACTAGCTCAAGTCATTCAGGAAAACAAAATAGGTTTAAATCATCCTTTAGAAATCATTGATTTTCTTAGTGAAGAACCAAGTGATTACGGTTTATCTTGCATTGGTAGTCGCGGTCATAACGCTAGCCTAAGCAAAGAGCATTTAAGCATGCAGAACGAAGTAGGAGAAAGCCTAGGTGAAGCGATGCAAAGCATGGGCGCAAACTTAGATCAAGTTTTAACATGGCAAGCCCCTAACTACAAAGCATTTCTTGAACTCCACATCGAGCAAGCCAAAAGACTCGAGCGTTCAAATACTGATATTGGTATTGTTACGGGTTTTGCTGGCATCTGGCGTTACAGCATTAGCATTGAGGGTCAAACTGATCATGCTGGCGCAACCCCCATGAATGACAGGAAAGATGCACTGGTAGCAGCAAGCAGACTCATTCAAGCTTGCCAAGAAACAGCGTTGAATGATAATTCTGACCTTGTGGCTACGGTTGGTCAATTAGAACTCAGACCCAACGCGGTTAATGCCGTGCCCGGCTCGGTAAGATTCAGTCTTGAAATAAGATGTCTAGATGCCAGCAAAAAAGAACGCATTCTTAATGAATTAAGCAAAAACGCTAAGCAAATGCAAGAATTTGGTTTAATAAACAGCTTTCAGATTAAAAGCATCAGTGAAGTAGCACCAGCAAGCTGCGATAAAACACTGCAAGAGATCTTTCTTAAAGCTTGCGAAGCAAAACAATACAGTCATCTCGCCTTAAGTAGTGGTGCTGGACATGATGCTTATCATATAAACAGCATTGCTCCTTCAGCCATGATTTTTATTCCTAGTAAACATGGCAGAAGTCACACGCCCGATGAATACTCGAGTCCTGAGCAGTTAGCAATAGGAGCAGAGGTGTTACTAGATGCTGTGATGCAACTAGACCGAGATACTGATTACAGTTCCAAGAAACAGTGCACCGGCGACTGAGTTGGTTGGTTTTTACTCCCCTAGGTCGCACGAATGGTTTCACTATCAAACCATTCGTGAAAATGCTATGAATAGGGTATTTCTCTGCTTACCCTGCCGGATGAGGTTTATTACTTTGGCTTTTTGGATATTCAAATTAAGCCCTTGATTGACTAAGCATCTTCATGGTAGCCCTAGAATCCATAAACCGCTGTTCTAACAAGGGTAATGCCCAGGGCTTCATTATACTTTGTTGTAATCGTTTGTTTTGTGAAGCAAGCCTAAATAGGGTGCTAAAACCACTATTCATTGCGCTGCTATAGAAGCATAAGCCCATTAAGTTACTTGTATAGCAAGTTTAGTACTTATAAAGCTAAGCTTAAAGGTAAG
>CAZWJZ010000341.1:0-5232 GCA_964634665.1 uncultured bacterium
AACGGCGTGATTATTGAGCGGCCTCCGTCGGTCGGAAGGCGTGCGACTTCGCCGGCGATGCGGCGCAAGCGAGAGAGTTTGGTGACGGGATTATCGCTCGGGTCTCGGCTCGTAGCGACCGAGCGATACGTGCCGCGACGGGCGGATCGGTGGGTGCTTGTTCGGTGAGCGATACGCGCTGCCTGGCTGACGATCGAGATGAGGGGTCGGCTCAGTCGGCGGGGGCTGGCTCGATCGGGAACTGCATCTCGGTTCGCCACTGTGTCACGTCGTCGGGGCACTCGAGGTAGTGCTCCCGCGAGTAGCCGATGGTGCGGAACCCGTTGGCACGCATCCAGTCGAAGATCGGCGCGACCGTGTCGACGTCGACGGTCGCCATGTCCCCCTGGTGGATGGCAGTGGCCGCCAGCGGAATCTCGGGAAGGTCGACAACCTCGAGTCCAGCGACCTCGGTCACGGACTCGTCGACCGGGAATCCGGCGTGGACACCGATTCCGCCATCGACGGTGTCGTCGTAGTAGGCGATGGACGGCCCGGCGATCTCCACACCGGCGGAGTTCAGGGCGGCAATCAGTTTGGGATAGAGCGGCTGGATGACAGGACCGATGTCAGCGGAGTCGAAGCTGGCGCTGACCCCTGAGGCGACAGCGAGGTGGACCGCCGGAAGGTGCTTGGTGGTGACGGTGACGTCTGTCGTGGGTGAGTTCATCTGGTTCTCCAGTCGGTGGATGTGGGCTTCGACTCGTTGGAGCCTCGTCGTGGCTTCGTTGAGTTCGGACTCGAGTTCGGTGCGACGCAACAGGAGCATCCCGCGCAGCTCCGACGGGCTGATCCCGTCGTGGGCGATGCGCTTGATGTCGGTGAGAGCGAGGCCGAGGCCTTTCAAGGCGAGCACCTGGAGCAGGTCGGCGAGCTGGGCGACGTCGTAGCGGCGGTAGCCCGTGGTGTCGTCGACGTCGGCGGGGATCAAGATGCCGAGGTCGTGGTAGTGGCGCAGCATCCGCGGCGTCACGCCGGCCAGCTGTGCCATGTCGCCGATCGAGTACATGTCAACGGACGGTACGGGTTGACACCGCGTGAGAGTCAAGAGCCGATTACCGGAACGCACGACATCGACACCACCAGCTCGAGAGGCGCTCGACGATCTCCGTCCTCGAAGCGCCGTTCCGCTCAGGTCAGGGAGCGGAACGGCGCCGATACCGGACGGGTGTCGCTTCTGGATTCGTCAGCGTTGTGCGCTCTCGTACGGGTGGTCTCAATCGACCGATCGACGGTGGAGTACTGCGATCAGGTCGTCCGTTGGACGCACGTCGCCGAACGACCGGTAGGTGGTGTGCAGCGTGGCGTTGAGGTCGCGGTCTCGCACGGCAGCGTTCGCGTCGGCAACCATCACGACTCGGTATCCGAGCGCGCTGGCATCGCGAGCGGTGGACTCACAGCACACGTTCGCGACCGTGCCCGTGATGAGGACCGTGTCGACGCCGAACCGCTCGAGTTCAGCCGGGAGGTCACAGTGCCCCGGGAAGAAGGCGCTGGCTGATGACTTCTCGAGGATGAGGTCGGCGTCATCGGTCTCGAACTCTCGCCAGAGACGGGATCGCAGCGAACCGGTTCCTCCCGACATGCGGTACATCTCTGCGACGTTGGCGCCGAGGAATTCAGCGCGTGCTGCCGGCGGCGCATCAGTCGAGGGAAGGACCCACGCCACCATGCCGCCCAGGGATCGAACGGCTCCAGTGAGCCGTTCGATGTTCGGCACGACACCGCGAGCGTATTCGTTCTGCTCGACGAAGAATGGCACCATGTCCACGACCACGACCGCTGTCTGCTCGGGTTGGAGATGGGTGTACGCGTGCCGGCGACCACGACGCTGCTCGTGACGCGTGTACTCGCGTGGTTCGATGTGCCAATCGTGCAACACCGAGACAGCATCGCGCGTGTGCTCGTGCTGGGGCCGTCCACCGGATCGCCGGTGCATGTCCACGCCGGCCGGAGCACTGCGCGACCGCTGCAGAACCGGCACGACGAGCGATACGCATCCAACTGCGCTGACCGCTCCATGTGGTCGACAGTGGCCGACGGCTACGGCACGATCGTCGAGATCGTGAGGCCAGGCGATCGAGCGAGACGCTCGTCCGCTGTGACGAGCGTGGCGTCGATGTGTTCCGCGAGTACGACGTAGAGAGCGTCGGCAACCGTGATCGCTGCGCGTCGGGCCCAGGCATCGGACAACAGCGGCCGGACCTGGGCTCGGCGGAGCACGGCCCGTTCCAACATCGAGAACGCCTGCTCGACCCGCTCCAATGTCGCGTCGCCGTTGAGCACTGCGCGGCGAAGCGCGGCGGCCACCGCCACGAAGTAGTGCTCGGGAACCCACCACTCCGCCGATGTCGGAAACTGCGCGGACAGAGAGTGCGCTCGGGTCGTGTTCAAGAGCAGCTCGACGCCGGCGGATGCGTCGAGGACGAGACGCGTCACGTCTCGTCGGCCCGCGCCTGCGCAACGAGGTCGGCGCCGGTCGTGCTGAGTTCCACGGGCGGGTCGCTGAGCAGTTCGTGCAGCCACGCGTCGAACGACTCGGTCGGCTCCTCGATGAGCACGACCGCCGGATCAGCGGAAAGGTCGTCGGCACGTTTGGCCATGTCCACAGACTACTCACCGGCAAGCTGGCCGCGCCGTGGAGTGACTGAGCACACCGGGACCAACTCGCCCGATCGGAACATCGCGAACCGCTCCGATCGATACACGCTCAGGAACCGGCACTTCTTCGCACGGCGACCCGCACATAGCGAGCGCTCGGTAAACCGGTGAACGATGCCGAGCACGCGTGCGGGTTCGGCCCAAGTGCGGTGTCACAGAATCCCGCGTGTCCGGCGACCCCGTGAGCGGTGCTTTCCACTTCCCGCCGCGCGAGTAGAGATGGTTCCGCTCGGTGCGAGAGCTCTCGCTGACTCTGCTCGGAGCTCAGCGAAGTACGGGGTAGTCGCCAAGCGCGGCGTACACCAGCGACGGAGGCGGCCCACCAGAATCGGTCGTAGCAACGGCGATTTGGAGGTCATCGAAATGTTTGCGTTCGGCGCGGAGCACGAGTCCGTCCAGCAGCATCAGATCAAGGGGCGGGTTGTCGGGCACACTCGGGCCGACCAACCAGCTCCGGCCGGAGCGCCCGATGGTCTCGACCACGAAGTGAGCGGTCGCGCCTCGGTAGTGGATGAGCACCCCATCGATCTCGTCGCGGTGCTGATGATCAAGCCGGACACGCAGCACAGCAATTCCGCACTCCACCATCTGGGCTGGCTCGAACGCGGCCGCCACGATGCGCACGTCGAGATTCGCGAGCCGGGCACGTTCGACCCGGCGACGGACGCTGGGTTTGGAGCCGCCGGAGTGATCGCCGGTCAGCAGTTCGTGGAATGACGGAGCCGTGTAGCTCCACCCGTGCGGCCGCTTGAAGAACTCAGCGAGGAAGGCTCGAGCGCCGTGGCTGCGGCTTGACGAAGGTGGCATTCCCAACAGTCTCGCTCAGCGGCCTACGGGGGCATCGCAATCAGATGCCTTCCACACGTCAAGCTCGCGTCACACTTCGCCACGCGTAATCCCGCAAAGCGCGTCAGCGCCCGCGCCACGTATCGGCCCTTACCGAGCGCGCGATAATGCCGTGCGTGCCCGTGCATGCGGACGACTCGTGGGAGCGGCCGCAGGGGTGCGGGTATCTCGACGGCCAGGTCCAGGTTGTTGACAAGGCTCAGGTCGTTGACCAGGTTCGCCAGTGGAATCGCCAAGCGGAATCGTCGATCGCAACGGCGTCGGCGCTGCTGAATGCCTCGTGGAACTGTCTGGCCGCTTCGGCTTGGAGGGCTTCAGTGGTGTCATTGCTCGAGATCACGACCCGATCGTCGATCACGAAGGTCTTCGCACTGTGTCCGTATTGCTCCTTGAGTTCTGCACGTATGGCGCGACGTAGTGCGGTGTGTTGATCGCCGGGCACGCCGACTATCTCGGCGGTGCCGTACTGGTGGACGGCGTCACTGGCGAGCTCCGCGAGGAGTCCGATCCGGTCGTCGGGGACTGGCTCGGGGAACCAGCGGTCGAGGATTGCGAGGCATCGCCGACAGGTGGGTGTTCGATCACTGTCGTTGCTGGCACCGGTCGACGCGATTCCGGCCATCGTGTTCCATCGGATTCCGCACAGGGTCTGCGGTGCCCAGCACCGGTCGGTCAGGTCCGTGAACGTGTCGTCGGTCGGAGAACTCTGCCGTATGCGGGATGGGATGGCTGGTTGTGGGTCGTCGTTGCCATTGGCGGATGCGGTGAGGTGGATGGCGACTCCCCCGGTTTGGGTGAGCAGCATGATGCGCCCGGCGGTGGTGATCGTGTTCAAGACGGCGGCGCGGGGTGCCATGACACCGAGCGTAGATCGGCCGTCGTGGCGGCGGCGTCGCTCGTCACAGCACTCGTGCTGCCACCCGCTGAAACTCGTCAGTTGTGCTCGAGCAACTCTGGGGAGCTTCACGTGAGCGTGGGCACTCGAATCGGCCCGTTCCCCGGCGGAGTCCGTACAACAGACGTACAACACGACGAGCACCTACGGGTTCCTACTGGTGCCGACGACAGCGCTACTCGGCGGTCCCGATTCGCTCGTTCATCAGGGAGAACCCCGATGAGCGCAGACCAGCTCTCACGGGCGTCGGTGCACTCATAACCCGAAGGTCGCAGGTTCAAATCCTGCCCCCGCCACCAACGTAAAGCACCAGCTCAGAGGACCTTCCCGGGCGATCGGGAAGGGCCTCCGAGGCTGCAAACTCGCCTGTTCGTACAACATCGGTACAACACATCTGACCTTCGGGCCAGAACCCGATGGTCACCGGCATACCGGCGGAACTCGCTTGACGACAGGTCGCAGGTGGTCGTGCTGCCGGATCGATGAGGGTGGCTGACCAGCAACGGTCTGCGGCGCCAACGTTTGACGTCGTCCGGTGCGCGCCACAGGTCGGGACTGAGGGCTCCCCAGAGACATGGAACATCTACGACGTATCGTTCGCGCGCCGCGTCACTCCTTGACGGGCGAAGCATCCGTTCTCTGCCTGTGGGCGTGTCCGGCGTCGATTCATCCCCTCTGCATCGGCGGTTTGGTCGGCTTCGGTGGCTGAGCTGATCACTGTGTCAGGATTTCGACGTATCCCTGGGTGCCGTTGAGTCTGATGCGTTGTCCGTCGGTGATGTGTTGGGTGG
>CAZWJZ010000342.1:0-5212 GCA_964634665.1 uncultured bacterium
CCAAAAGAAAGCTTTGCAACACTCGAGCCTATTGATCAAGGTCGCAGGTGTTATGACCATTTGGCTGGTAGGCTTGGGGTGAGCGTAACAGATGCTTTTTTAGCAAAAGCTTGGCTCGAGTCTAGTGGCAAGAATTATGCTTTGACGGCTTCAGGTAGAGCAGCTTTTGCTGAGCTTGGTATACCTTTAGAGAGCTTGCAGAAGCAGCGAAGGCAGTTTGCTAGGCAGTGTCTTGATTGGACGGAGCGTAAGCATCATTTGGCGGGGGCTTTGGGTGCTGCTGTTCTGAGCTTTATGCTTGAGGAGCGTTGGGTTTTGAGGTTTGAGGATTCTAGGGTGATTCAGGTGACAAGCTCTGGTCAGCAGGGCTTAAAGTCATGGTTGGGGCTTGTGCTTTAGTTTTCTTTTCAGACGTTGGTTTTGGTGGTTTAGCGGTAGGCTTAGCTTATGCCTAATGTGCCTGACGCGCTTTTTTATCATTCTAATTATGCTGACTGGCTTAAGTCACTTGAGGGCTACGAGGGGCAGCTTAGTTCAACAAGTTTTTTTCCTGCGCGTGATAAGCCTGTCAAAGTGACTTATGAGGGTAAGTTTAGAGGCTTGTTAGATTCGTTTGGCATTACGCCGTTTAAGCATCAGGCAGATGCGCTTGTCTTAACTGAGGCAGGGCATCATGTCATGGTGGCTACACCTACTGCTTCGGGTAAGTCACTTACGTATCAAATACCTACGCTTAGCGCAATTGCCGAAGAGCAACATGCGCTTTATTTGTTTCCTACTAAAGCCTTAGCACACGATCAATTAAGCAAGTTAAAGGGCTTATCTGAATCGCTTGATTTGGCTGAGTTTGTAGCTAGTTATGATGGTGATACGGCATCTTCTAAACGGCACTATGTGCGTAATTCAGCGCGTTGCATTTTAACAAATCCTGACATGTTGCATTACGGTATTTTGCCTTACCATGACAAGTGGGCCCGGTTTTTAGCAGGCTTACAGTATCTTGTTATTGATGAAATGCATGCTTACCGTGGCGTTATGGGGTCACATGTTGCCAATATTGTCCGGCGTTTGTTGCGTTTAGCCAAGCATTATGGCGCAAATCCACAAGTTATTGCTGCAAGTGCCACCATCGCCAATGCAGCAGAGCATGCCTTTAATTTAACAGGACTCGAGTTTAGCGTGCTTAGTGAAGATTTTGGGCCTAGGGCTGCGCGTGAACTTGTGTTTTGGCAGCCGCCTATGGTGAATGAGTCTGAGGGTCGGCGGCGTAGTGCTAATAGTGAGGCTGCGTGGTTGGCTGGGCAGTTTGTTAAGTCAGGGCTTAAGAGCATCTTTTTTTGTAATTCCCGTAAATCAGCTGAGCTTTTAAAGCGCTATGCGATGTCTTACTTAAACTCGAGTGAGGCCTTGCAGTTGCAAACTTATCGCGCGGGTTATACCAGTGAGGATCGTCGTCTTATTGAGGAGGGTTTTAAGAAGGATGATATTACCGTGCTTACCGCTACGAGTGCTTTGGAGTTGGGGGTGGATATTGGTGGGGTGGACGCGGTTGTGCTGGTGGGTTATCCGGGTTCTATGACTTCTCTGTGGCAGCGTGCAGGTCGGGCGGGGCGTGGGGGCGTGCGTGCTTTAACGCTTATGATTGCAGGTAATGATCCGCTTGATGAGTATTACCTTAATCATCCTGAACTGATTACTGATGGCAAGGTTGAAAAGGCCATTTCGGATGCTTTTAATACTGAGATTCATCCGCTTCATGTGAACTGTGCTGCGGCTGAAAAACCCATTTTAGAGAGCGAGAATTATGTCGCTAGGTGGCTCGAGCCGCCTCCTAATTCTAAGCTCGTTAAGCGTAACGACACGTGGCATTATTTGGGGCGTTATCCGCATAAAAATGTTGCCGTTCGGGGTACGGGTGGTAAGCGTATTGTTTTAAAAGATGGTTTTGGTAACACCGTGGGGGTGAGTGATTTTGATACGGCCTTACGTGAACTTCATGGTGGCGCGGTTTACTTGAGTCAAGGGGATACGTTTTTGGTTGCTAAGCTTGACCTTGAAGCTGGGGTGGCTACGCTTGTACCACATATTGAAGAGTACTACACGCAAACCCGCTCGGTTACTGAAATTGAGGTTATTCAAAGCGAATTTGAGCTTTATGGGGTGCATGTGGGGCGGGTAAAGGTATCTACGGAATACACAAGTTTTGTCTTAAAGCGTTACTTGCGTGAAACTGTATTAGATGAGCGTTTACTTGATTTACCTTTGGTTTCTTACAACACGCAAGCCCTTTGGTTTGATGTTACGAATGTATCTTTTAGCGTGCCTGTTCAAGATTTACCAAGTGCCATGCACGCTTTAGAGCACACGCTTATTGCTTTGTTACCTGCTTTTGTGCTGTGTGAACGTGCAGATATTGGCGGGGTTTCTTACCCTATTTACCCTGCGAATGGTAAACCCCTCATTTTTATTTATGATGGTTACCCTGGTGGGGTTGGTTACAGTCGAGCAGGGACTACCGTGTTTCTAGATTGGCTTAAAGCAGCTCGTGACTTACTATCTGACTGTCCTTGTAAAACAGGTTGCCCGCGCTGTACCTTGTCACCCAAATGTGGCAACGGCAATCAATACCTAGATAAACATGCAGCTAAAGTTTTAGCTAATGAACTTCTTGATTATTTAACAAAGGTTTACACTACTAAGCGCAAGCTCAACTAAGTTTTTTACTGCTTAACACCCACACGCTCTAAGAGCTTTTCAACAGGCTCATCATTTATGCGTCTCACTTCGCAAGCCTCCGTATTACGACATAAGCAAATATAAAGAAAGTGTCGCCCGTTAGAGTCAGGCTTTTCTGCTCTAAACATCTGCAAGTACTGCCTTGTTGAACTGTGATGACAAAAATCACAGCACAACACCACCGTTGCGTTACCCGCAGGTGCTACCGGCTCGAGTTTTAAGAGTATTTGCTCATTTCTGTTTATGAGTATGTATTGCCCTGACTTGTTTGTAACTTGGTAGTTTAGGTGTTCTGGTATAAAGCGCTTGCTGGTTGCAGGAAAGAATTCTAAGACAATCTCTCTGGCGCTATAGGTTTGTTCTTTTTCATCACTCACGTGCTGTTAGGCTCCTGACCTAAAGGTTTGCCTTAGTATAGCCTTCTTCTTAGCTTTCCTCAAATTGCTTTTTGCTTGCTTCAAGGTTTACAGTTTAGGCGTTAAAATAACAATCTACATTTTTTCGTTTTTTGAGCGTTGTGTAAGAAACTTGACTTTAAGCCAAAAACGCCTGGTTTAGCCTTCAAATGGCTGTTTGTTATGAAGAAATACATGGTTCTTAGCTAGCATGATTGCTACTTTAGTCTTGTCTCTGTACACCTCTCTTGTGGTGTTAGCCAGGGCGATGCGCCCCCAATCTTAGCATTGGGGGTTTTTTTGCTTATTGTAATCTTTTTGTAAGACCTTTTGTCGTACAACTAAGCTAAGCCTTAGTGATAGATGAAGGGTCTCGGATGCACAAACATAATCATAAAAAAGGAATCGCTTTAATTAGCGTCTTATTCATAGCGGTTGTCCTCATGATACTAACAGCTATTTTTTCATCTGTTATTACTTCAGAAAGACAATCCACAACCGCAAATAAACTCGTAGATGTAGGCGTGCAAATTTCAGATGGCATTTCTGAGCGCGCTCGAGTGCAAATTATTAGTGAATATCAGGCTGGTGGCTTAACAAATGAAAAATTTTTAACGCAGTTACGTGATGGTAGTTACGCAGACTTAAAGAAAGGCACTGTCTATTCAGCAACGCTAGGTGATTACACAAGTAAATGGAAAATTCTTGCTGTATCAGAAAAAGATGCCGCACACAAGTGGCTTGATATTGCGGTTACAACTGAAACCGCTAAGGGCGCCCAAACCATTGTTAAGCGCATTGGTTTTGGTACCTCCAATATTTTTGAGTTAGCCATGCTTTCTGAAAACACTAACTGCATGTACTGCCATATTCGTGTTAATGGCGATGTGGGTTCGCTTAATGAGCTAGCGCCTGGTCATGGTTCGTCTAACTCGGGCAGCACTTCAAGGGTTAATGGTACTGCTTATATTGCGCCAAAAAGCGATGGCACAAACGGTTTTAGAGATGATGGTAACGGTTCAACCAGCATAGATGGTGACCCTAATACAACAGATACCATCAATGGTGCTGAATTTGATGATGTTGAAGTTAATTATGCAGGAGATAAATTACCTAAAGATGAAGATGGTGATGGCATTCCTGACTTTCCGCCTTTAAAGCGTGAAGTTATGGAAGCAAATGCCTTTGGTCAGCTTTCCGGCGGCACCATGTATGGTGTGCCAAGTGGCTCGGCTGGCATTGCTAGTTTAGCTTCTGCCACAAGTTTAAGCCTTGTTAATGGCAAGTATGACGGTAATTTAATTCTGATTGGTACCGAGGCTAATCCTATTAATCTTGATGAAGATATTTATGCTAGTGGTGACATTATCATTCAAGGTTATGTAACAGGTACCGGCGCTCTTTATTCAGGTAGAAATATTTATGTAGCAGGTGACTTAATAGCGGTTGACCCACCAGACAAACTTGGCGCTGGTGTTTGCAGCACTATAACTGACCCAGATGAATGTGCTGTTCAAAATATAGCCGCAGGCAAAGATGAGATTAGGCTGGGCTCAAGGGGCAATATTATTTTAGGTGACTATACAACTGAAAATAATACTTGGCGGGATAAAGCAGGTCAAGATTACTTTAGAAGCCAGTTTGGTTTTCACGGCAGCACCACCAGATATTACGATGTTAATAATGGTGATGAGCTTTTTCAAACAGCTGATGGCAAATACAAGAATGTTGATGGTACCATTGTTAGCTCTAATAGTATTGCAAAAAAACCAGGCATTCCTGCTTATGATGCCTATGAGCATTCTTTTAAACCTGGCTTGGTTAAGACAAATGGTGAATTTGAAGGCTGGATGAGCGATGATTTGTATCGCTCTATCTTAGGTACAGAAGAGCGCGGCTATGACATGTGGCGTACCAGTATTAATATGAGCCAATATGCATCTGCAGCAGAGGTCTTAGCAGAACTCAAAATTCAACTTGCAGGCGCAAATGCTTCAGAAGCCTCACTGCTAGAAATGGCCACCGCCATGTTCACTGGCGCTAGCGTCAGGCTTGATCTTAAAGATGATCTAGGTAACTCG
>CAZWJZ010000343.1:0-1265 GCA_964634665.1 uncultured bacterium
TAGGGAAACACTGGGTTCAGCTTCAAAAGATTTGTTTGCGCTTGGTGCATTTAATCATGAGCTTAAAGGCTTTCTTATGTTTCACCGCCCACCACCCGAAAGAACAAAAACTAGGCATAGGGCAAATGTTGCTGCCCTGTATGTCGTACCTGAAGCGCGTGGTCAAGGACTAGCCAAAGCCTTACTAACTGAGCTTATCAAACAAGCTAAAAGCTTTGAAGGGCTCGAGTATCTTGTCTTGGGGGTTACGGTGGGTAATGTTTCTGCCATTCGTTTGTATGAGGGTTTAGGCTTTAAAAGCTACGCTCTTGACCCTAAGTTTATTAAGCTTGAAGATAATTATTTTGATACAACTTTGATGATGCTTGAGCTTCGCTAGGCATGCCTAGGAAACTCGAGTGTGAGCTTAGTATTTTGGCTGTGAGCCCTCATTTTATGCTGATCGCCTAGAAAGTTTAGGTTTTTGTTGTTCTTGTGTCATTGGTCTAGTACAAGAATGGTATGATTTCTTAGTCCAACGCTGAAAGTACAATGATATTTGTGTACTTTTCATGCTAGAGTACAAAGCAAGAGGTTTTTACACCTTAAAAATATCTGCTTAACACATCTTTATTTAGAAAATCACTTAATTTCCCAAGGAGGAAACAATGAAAATAGGCATTAACGGCTTCGGACGTATTGGTCGTCAGATCTTTCGTATTTTGCATCAGCGTGGCTTAGGTGGCAATGTTGTTTTAATTAACGACTTAACCGATAACGAAACCCTAGCGCAACTTCTAAAGTTCGATAGTAACTACGGAAAATTTGCAGGAGACGTTTCCTATGATGAAGGTCATTTAATTGTAGATGGTCACAAAATCATTGCTACAGCCATTCGTAACCCAAGCGAAATTCCTTGGGGCGAAAATGGTGTTGATGTTGTTGTTGAATCAACAGGCTTCTTCACTAAGCGTAACCAAGCAGCTCTTCACTTAGAAGGCGGTGCTAAAAAAGTACTTATTAGCGCACCCAGCCCAGACGCTGATCTTGATGTAATGATTGGTGTAAATGCTTACGAACTAGACGAATCAACAGGCGATGTTTACTCTAACGCAAGCTGCACCACGAATAGCTTAGCTGCCGTCATGAAAATCATTGATGATACCTTTGGTGTTGAGCAAGCCATGATGACTACCATTCATAGTTACACCAATGACCAAAACATCCTAGATGCACCTCATAAAGATTTACGTCGCGCTCGTAACACTGCTACGAATATCATTCCA
>CAZWJZ010000343.1:1275-5205 GCA_964634665.1 uncultured bacterium
CAATTTGAAGGTATTTTTGATGGCATGGCTGTTCGTGTACCCACACCCACAGGTTCGCTGAGTGACGTAACCATCATGCTTAAAAAAGAAGCCAGTGCTGACGAAATCAATGCAGCTATCAAAAAAGCAGCTGAAAGCACCCACAAAGGTGTTATTGAATACAGCACTGACCCTCTAGTAAGCAGTGACATAGTCGGCAACCCGTCAAGCGCTATTTTTGACAGTCAGCTCACCAAAACCATGGGCAAAATGGCCAAAATCCTAGTCTGGTACGACAACGAGTGGGGCTACAGTAACCGCATGGTTGACGTTTTAGAGCTTATGGAGAAAAGCCTTTAATAGTCATTCTTAATGATTAACAGCTACTATAAATGCGGTTAGTTTTCACTAACCGCATTTTTTTATAAAAACTATGGAGTAAAGCATGAAAACCCTAAATGATCTAGATATTCAAAATAAAAAAGTAATCGCTCGAGTTGACTTTAATGTACCCATTAAAGAGGGCGTTGTTACAGATGACACTCGCATTCGTGCAGCCTTACCCACCATCAGACAAGTCTTAGCTAGTAACACCACGCTTATCTTAATGAGTCATTTGGGTAGACCCAAAGGCGCAGCTCAAGATAAATACCGCTTAGCACCCGTAGCCAAAAAACTCGCTGAACTGCTAGGCAAAGACGTTCGCTACCTAGCTACCGACGGACCCGCATCAGTAGAACAACAAGCCTTTGTAAAAGAAGCCCCCAAAGGAAGCATTACCCTATTAGAAAACACTCGCTTTGATGCAGGCGAAGAAAAAAACAGCCCTGACTTAGCCAAAACCCTAGCTAGCTACGCAGACGTTTATATAAACGATGCCTTTGGCGCAGCACACCGCGCACACGCATCAACAGAAGGCATTGCACACCTTTTACCCAACGCAGCAGGTCTACTACTCGAAAAAGAAATCAAAACCCTATCACAACTCTTAAGTCAACCCGAAAAGCCCTTCAAAGTCATTATTGGTGGCGCAAAAGTAAGTGACAAAATAGGTGTCATAGAAAACCTACTCGACATGGCCGACGAAATCTTAATCGGTGGCGCCATGGCCTACACCTTCTTCAAAGCACAAGGCGGCAAAGTAGGCAAAAGCCTAGTAGAAGAAGACAAACTCGAGCTTGCTCTTGAAGTACTTGAAAAAGCGAAAGCTAAAAACACCAAAATTTTATTACCGCAAGATTCTTTATGTGCTCAAGCCATCGCCGAAGGTACTGAAGTGAAAACTTTCCCTTCTAACGCTATTCCTGAAGGCTGGATGGGTTTAGATATTGGCCCTGAAGCTATTAAGGTTTACAAAGATGCCCTAGATGATGCTAAAACTATTCTGTGGAATGGCCCTATGGGTGTCTTTGAAGTAAGCCCTTTTAACACTGGCACCAACGCAGTAGCAGCAACCGTAGCAAACCTAGTTGGCTTTACCGTTGTAGGCGGCGGCGACTCAGTTGCAGCTATAAACAAATCAGGTTTAGCAGACAAAATAGATCATATTTCAACAGGTGGCGGAGCTAGCTTAGAACTTCTAGAAGGCAAAACCTTACCAGGTGTAGCAGCTTTAAGCTAAGTCGTTTAAAAAACAAACACAATTTAAATAAACCTGAGTCAGTCAAACCTGCTCAGGTTTTTTTATTAACCACTCATCCTAAAACTCATGCCACTCATCCTAAAAAGGCTGCTGCTCATAGTTGATTATGCCAGACTTAAACGGGGCGTCAAAACATTAAAAAGGTAAGGATGACTATGTGGCTGAATCAAATAACCCCAAACCTCAAATTTATTATTAAACTCAACTTTTTATGCCTCATCCTTATGATGGCACTATTAGCTTGCGGGCAAGCAAGCAATAATGAAGCAGACAAAGCAAAAACAACGGAACAGCAACCTGCAAGCTGCAATGCTGAAAATTGCTGGGCGTTTGAAGAAACCTTTGATTTTGACCCAAGTAGCCCCTCTCAAGATCTTTTACCTAGAACCTTTGATTATGTTGTTACGCACCGTTCGCATCCTAGTGAGCATTTTACAAAAACCTTTGGGCCTTACCCAGCCGATCATGGTGATGACTGCGCTGGACCTAATCCAGATTTAGGCTTAGCCCCTCAACACGAAGTCATATCTTCACACTTAAGCAATGGGAATAATCCTGATAGCAGCTTCTTTATTTGCAAAAACCATATGATGTCATCTTTAGGTGACGTGTCAGGTTACTCTGTCAGCTCGTTCTGGCCAAAACAAGCGTTCGACTTTAGCAATGGTGGCGTTTTGGAGTTTGACGTAAATATAAATGACAGGCACCGACGCAGCTGGTTTGAAATTATGATAACGCCACGTGAAGAACTTAAAGTAGGTGCTGCTCGAGTTGATTTACCCATAGATGAAACCTACCCCAAAGATCATATTGTGCTAGTTTGGGGGTTTATAGAGGCTGACTCTTCACGCTTTATTCAAATTGGTAAAGACCAACTAGCTCCCGAAGGTCTTTATGTTGAAGCTAAAGACCCTCGTACTTGGCGCAATGATATAGCGCCCAATGACCCTGCTTTAACAGATAGGCGGATACGCCGAACCATGCGTATAAGCTTAGAGAAAAATCAAATTACTTGGGAAGTAGAAAAAGAAGATGGAAGTTTTGACCCATTCGTCGTAGATGTACCCGAAGGCTTACCATTTGAAAAAGGACTCGTTGTTTTCAAAACACACGCTTACACACCAGTCAAAGATGGAAACACAAATACCTATACCTTTCACTGGGACAACATAAGATTCTCTGGACCTGTAACAGGTAAATACAAAACCTTTGAAGCTGCCCCTGAAGCTGTTGTTTACTTACAGCAAAATGGTGACCGCGACATAGGCGAATCGCAAGAAATAACCATTAACCTGCCAGAATTGGGAGTAAATCCTGTCTTATTTGGTCAAGTGCACAGCCCTCAAAAAGGTCAGGTGTTACTAAGCATAAATGGTGCACCACCGCAAGCAGTATCACCTTACGATTATGAAGATAAGCCAAACTGCCATACAGATGGCTGGCAATCTTTCAGACTCGAGCTTGACCCTTCTCAGCTTAAAGTGGGTAGCAATACTTTTAATTGGATTATTGGTGAGCGTCCTGCTTGTGCTAACAATCGCTTTTACCCGTGGGACCCTACAACACCTATTAGTACAGGTAGTGGCTTTTACCCATGGAATGGCTTTTCGATTAAGAATTTAGAAGTCCAAATGGACGAGTAAACCTACTGAAAAACCTGTCTTATTTTGCTAGAGGCAGGCTTTTCCTAATTTTACACGCCTGCTTGATACCACGCAGATCCTATCAAGCAGTTCTATGGAACTAAGATTCCAAAACATAATTACCTTAATCTCATAAGTAGCTATCAAAGATCATAGTGCATGCATAGTTCATCTATGGTGATACCACAAATAAATTTTACACAGACTGGTCATTTAGCCAAATGATGGCTTGGGCATACGAGAACAATTACACAAGAATATTTGCAACAAGTACTGATAATTATGATATGAATGCAGCAATGATTACAGCTGACTATTACCGAAGCTTAGGATATAACTTATTCGTAGCCAATTGTGGAGATGCTACAGTGGCTATTCTCGAAAGTTTTACAGCCAATGGTTCTAATGATATAAGGAATTATGCGAGTAATGACCCTGCGCCAACATTCCCTGAAGTTTGGGCCTATGAACTAAAAGAGGATGGTTGGCTTGAAATTCCTATTTTTAATGAAGATGGTTTACCGCGCGTGAATAATAAAAATAAACACCTGCACCATGCACTCACCTGTCAAGCTACTGGCGAATGTCCTACTTTTCCAGTATATGGTTATTAGCATGGCAGAAGAACGCAAGCCTAATCAAATACGTTGGTTTCTAAGAGCTTTT
>CAZWJZ010000344.1:0-5189 GCA_964634665.1 uncultured bacterium
TAAGTGATGAGGGACTTCTAGGAGGCTGTACTAGTTTTACTAGATTCATACGGACATCCTCCATATGGAGTTTTTAGTAATAATTCAGATGGAGAAATAACCGAGTCAAGCAGGGCAGGTTAAATCCTCCCTCGTACTTATCTTCTGATACACAATTTTAGCTTCAAACGTTGTGAGGTCAACTAACGCTGGCGATTTTTTTTCAGGTTTGATCTGATCCAAATACTTTTTAGTATCTCCTAAAGAATCGTTGAATCTATCAGAACATCCTTCAGCCACGTTCTTAAGTTGATATACTGCCCGAAGTTTGAAAACGCTTCCCCAACCTAAACCCATGCCCATTTTGGGTCATTTACCTGAAGCCCTTGATTTGCTAGCTTTGCTGAACTCGAGCTACGCAGAATTTGGTGATGCGTTTGCTTGGAATATGGCGGGGCGTTATGTGGCGGTGTTTAGTAGTGAAGCGGCAAATAAAGAGATTTTGTTAAGCAAAGCAGCTTCTTTGAGTGCGGTGGATGCGTTTGGGCCTTTGAGTTGGATGTTGGGTCAGGGGCTTGCTCGTTTGGATGGTTTGAGTCATAAGCGCATGAAGAAGTTGCTTTTGCCTGCCTTTCACCGTGAGGTTTTGCTTAGTCACTCGAGTTTTATTGAGAAGAGAACAACTGAGGCTTTGCTGTCTTGGCAGGCTAAGCCGTTTGTTGATGCGGTTTCTGTTTGTAAAGAGTTGACTTTGAGTATTATTTTGAAGTCTTTGTTTGATATGTCTTTGACGCAGTTTCCTAGGCTTAGGTCTGATTTGAATCGTTTTTTTGAGTGTTTGTTGTTTGAGGCGAATAAACCTTTGTCTTTTGTTCGTTTTTTGAAGATGCTTAAATTGCCGTTGCTTAAAAATTTGCGTTATCGTTTAGATTATTTTTTCTTTGAGCTTATTAAAGCTGAATTGCCTACTGCTATGAGTACGTTGGCTTTGTTAAAGCAAGCTAAAGATGAGGAGGGGCAGTCACTTAGTGATGTGCTTATTCGTGATCAGCTTTTAACGTTTGTGGTGGCTGGGCATGACACAACAGCCACGGCGTTGGCTTGGTCACTTTATGAGCTGGCGAGGCATCCTGAAGTGAAAGCGCAGCTCAGGCAAGAGTTAATGCCGCATCAAAGTAACTTGCAAACCGTTAGAACCTTGCCTTATTTAAATGCGGTTATTAAAGAAGTGTTGCGGCTTCATCCGCCTATTAGCATGGGTATTCGTCGTGCGACGGAGGCTTTGAGTATTGACGGTTGGTCACTTCCTAAGGGTACGAGTGTTGTTTTTAGTCCTTATTTGACGCATAAGTCAAGTGTTTACTGGCATGAGCCTGATGCATTTAAGCCTGAAAGGTTTTTAGCTGCTAATCCTGCTCGTTATCAGTATCTTCCTTTTGGGGCTGGTGAGCATAATTGTATTGGCATGAATTTAGCGCTTTTAGAATTACAAATGATTTTACTTCAGCTTGTCAAAACAAGTGATTGGCGTGTTCTTACAGATGCTTCTGAGAAGCTCTCCCCTACCCTTGAACCCTCGCAGTTAACACTCGAGTTTAGCGCCTTAGATTAGCTTTCTTTTTAAGCAGTAGTCAGCACTTAGAATCCTGTGGCTTTGGCTTGCTATAGTTTCAAGTCATGCGCTTAGTTCTTTTGGTCATCTTGCTTTTTTCTTCGTTAGTTTACGCTGATACGCTTAGCGTGTTTGCTGCTTCAAGCTTAACGGAGGCGTTTGCTGAAATGGCTAGCGCCTTTGAAGCAAAACATTCAGATATAGACGTAGAACTTAATTTTGCAGGCTCGAGTGTTTTGGCTACGCAAATTAAGCAGGGTGCACCGGCGGATGTTTTTGCGAGTGCTGATGAGCAGCTTATTTTGGGTTTGGAGCAGTCTTTTGCTCCTGTTTTATTTACCATGAATAGGTTAGTTTTGCTAACTAATCTTGAGTCTATTAGCAGTCTTGAAGATTTGGCTCGTGAGCGTTACTTTTTGGTGATTGCGAATAAAAATGTACCTGTGGGTGCTTATACTTTAGAGCTTTTAAGGCGTTTAGAGCTAACTTATGGTTTGTCTTATAGTGAGCGTGTGCTTGCTAATGTGGTGTCTGAAGAAACAAATGTGCGTCAGGTACTGGCTAAGCTTTTATTGGGTGAAGCAGATGTGGCTTTTGTTTATGCTACCGATAGTTTGATTCTTCCTGATAATAGTGAACTTCGTGGTATCCCTATTCCAGATGAGTTTGCAGTTGCAGCGCCTTATTTCATGACTACCCTTGAAACGTCTAAGAACAAAACAAATGCGGAGCTTTTTGTGAGCTTTGTTCTTAACGAAGGCCAAGCTATTCTCAGTGATTACGGTTTTAGCGCTATTCCTTAAATTATGATGACTAAGCGCTCACGCCTGCCTTTTCTCTTTTTGCTGCCTGCTTTAACAGTAACAATCGTGCTTCTTATTTTGCCTGTTGCGTTACTCTTTTTAAAAGCTAGAAATAGTGATTTGATAAACGCTATTTTAAGCCCCGTAGCTACAGAAGCACTAAGGCTCAGCTTAGTAACAAGCAGTATTAGTTTGGGCATCATTATTGGCTTAGGCATACCTACCGCTTACCTCCTGGCCCGTTACAGCTTTAAAGGTAAACAGGTCTTAGATAGCCTGCTTGACTTACCCTTAGTGCTACCCCCCACTGTTGCAGGTGTTGCCCTTTTATTTGCTTTTGGAAGGCGAAGTTTTATAGGCTCGAGTTTGGCTGATATGGGCATCACGATTTCTTTTACAAGTTTGGCTGTTATTTTGGCACAGGTTTTTGTGGCTGCACCTTTGTTTATTCGTAGTATGAAGGCGGGTTTTAGTCGTATTGATGAGAAGCTAGAAGCTGCTGCCATTGCTTTGGGTGCAAATCGCTGGCGTACCTTTTGGCGTATTAGTTTACCTTTAAGTTCCGCGAGTCTTATTGAGGGTGCTATTTTGGCATGGGCGCGCGCGCTTGGTGAGTTTGGCGCTACCATTGTGTTTGCAGGGAGTTTGCAGGGGCGTACGCAAACCATGCCTTTAGCTATATACGCGGCTTTAGAAGCAGATTTGAATGTGGCTATTGGGCTTTCTGCCATCATGGCTGTGCTGGCTTTTGCTTTGTTACTGTGTTTCCGTTTTAGTTTAAGCCTGCAAGCTGCTCACAAAGCAAGCACTGTTACGCAAAACATGAAATAATAACGATAATGCGTTTATCAACTACAGATATTTATGCTTTCCAAGCTTTGGCCTTTCTGGGCACTCAAGCTTTAGAAAAATGGGTGGGTAGTGACGAAATTAGTGAAGCAACAGGCATTGCGCGACCTTATCTAGTCAGGATCTTAGCAACCTTATCTAATAACGATATTATTGCCTCTAAAAAAGGTACAGGCGGTGGTTACGCGCTTGCTAAAGAAGCCAGCAAACTAAACTTGCGTGATGTCATGCGTGCCATAGATGGCCCTGTTGCACCCTTATCTTGCGTTAGTTTAAAGTGGGGCGAAGCCTGCATAGAAGAAACGCGTTGTCACGCGAGAAGCACAATCTGGTTAAAAGTAAGAGACGCTATGCTGGCAGTCTTAGCCCAAGTCAGTGTTGCTGACTTAGCTCAAGATTTCCAACAAGGCGTCTCTTACGCACATTGTTTAGAACACCTACTCAGCCCGAACGCTTAAGGTAGCTTAATAAACTCGAGTTTATCGAGTTCAGCACCTGTTTCTCGTAAGTAAAAGGTCAGGCTGTTTCTTCCTTCTTTTAGACGAATAAGCTTAGGATCTGCTAGACCATCTCGCAAAAAGTCTTCTTGCAGCTCAGGATAATTTTGTTTACCTGCAACATCATTAAATGAGTAAACAAAGTACGGGTCATCATTAACCTGAACATAAAACGAGTCACTGGCATCATCAGGTGCAGCGACAAAAGTTTTAACATAATAGTTACCTGCCGTAGCAGTGAAGCTAAGTTCAAAACGTTGAGTTATATCAGGCGCTTGCATACGGTCACTAATAGTTGTTTCGTTAGGTTGAGGTGAACGTATCACTTGCTGACCACTCGCCCCTAACTTACTAGAAAGCTCAAACAGACCATAAAGACGTGCGCTTTCAGCTTCTACACAAAGCTGAGTGCAGCTACTTTGTAGTGGCAATTCTGTTAAACCGCAAGCAGCTAAACTTAGAAGCACAAAAGCAGTTGCACTAGCATGTTTTGAAAATAACTTCATCAGCCTCTGCTTAGTAAAGCAAACTAGCTGCCACAAACTCGAGTGCGACTTTATCTAGACGGGAATCACTTTCTCGGTAGTGAAAACGAATAATATGCTCACCAGCAGTTAAGCTTACTTTGACATCTCCCTCATCTTCATTTCTCACAAAATCTTCAGTAAATAAAGGAAAGATCTGAGCATTTGGAGCAATACCCAACCTAACATCAAAGAAAGAATATAAATAGGGCTCATTATCATTAACAGTTACCCAAAAAGAATCATCTGAATCGTCAAAACCCGCAACCCATGTTTTAATCATGTACTGTCCTGCAACTTCTACATTAAAGCAAAACTCAGTATAGTGAACATTTTTAGGTCCATCTAAATCATCAAAGGTAAGCCCCCCTGGCTGATCACTATCAGGAACATGCACAAACTTACCGCCACTAGCGTTTCCACCTTCAACGTCATCGGCAATAACTAAACTTCCACCTACTAAGTCGGCATCTTCCGCCTCTTGAATCAAAGGTCCACAAGTAAAAACAGGCGCGCTAATCATCGTCTCAGCTGTGACTACAGCACTTTTAAGCTCTTCTTTTTGGGCAAACAATTCATAAGAATAAACAGTATCTAAAGTTACTTCCCTATCCTCATAGGCATTATCTGTAGCTTCCAGCGTCACCAAAGTCGAAAAGCTACCCGCAGCTGTCTTTTTAGAGATAACATAAGTCGTGGCTTCAGGTACAGCATCCCAAGTTAACAAAATACTAGACTCGAGTGCTGCTGCTTCAAAATTTTGGGGTGCTTCTAAGGTTTCTACGGGTAGGGTTTGCTGACTACAGGCAGCAAATAAGAGGGTTAGTGCAGCGATGATGTAAATATGGTGTTTCACTTTGTCTCCTTATTTCATTACTTATTTTAGTTTTGTTTCAAGCCTAATTCAAACACAAAATGAGCATCT
>CAZWJZ010000345.1:0-5162 GCA_964634665.1 uncultured bacterium
GTGAGGTAAAAAAATGAAGAAGATCGTTGCAATTTTACTCTTAGGGTTAAGTTTAAGCATGGCTCAAACAACTGTGACCTTTTGGTCATCTATTGACAGTGAACCCATTCAAAAGCTTATTGCAGATTTTAATGCTGAACATGCAGATATCAATGTCGAACTTGTAAATGCAGGTAGTTACAACGACATGATTACCCGCATGCAAGCAGCTGTTGTTTCAAGACGTCTACCTGACGTTGTGATGCTTGAAATCACACGCTATGGCATTTTTGCTGACCGTGGTGTTTTAGAGCCACTAACCACCTTTCTTACCGATGCTAGCTTTAATCAAGATGACCTAATTCCGGGTATTCGTGAAGCAACCCTTTATAAAGGCACACCCTATGTAATTCCTTTTAACAACTCAGTTCCTGTCATGTACTTCAATCGTGACCTTCTTGCCGAAGCAGGTTTTGATGCACCACCAGCCAGCTGGGATGAACTGCTTGAGTATGCACAAGCCTTAACCATCCGTGATTCCAATGGCAACGTAAGTCAATGGGGTGTTACCGCACCACCTCAATGGGTAAGGCATGCATTTGTAAAACAAAATTTAGGTGACTGGATGAATGAAGACTTAACAGAGTATATTCTTAATCAACCTGAAGCTGTAGAAGCCTACCAGTATCTCTATGATCTTATTTACACACACGAAGTTGCAAATTCTGAAGCTTCAACAGATGCAAATGATGATATTGCTAGACCAGCCTTTACCTCTGGACAGACCGCTATTTATTTTGGTTCAACAGGTAGTCTAGGTGGCATAGCAAACGCGTCCGAGTTTGATCTTGGCGTTGCACCGCTACCTTGCAATAAGGCTTGCGCTGCTCCAATTGGTGGTGCTACTTTAGGAATTATTGCTGATATTTCAGATGAGCAAAAAGAAGCAGCCTGGACCTTTTTGAGTTGGATGACCAAAACACAAAACAACGCTTTCTGGCATACCCAAACAGGCTACATGCCAATTCGCTTAAGCACCTTAGCAGACCAAACCTCACAAGAATTCTACGCTGAAAATCCAAACTTTAAGGTTGCCATAGACCAATTTCAAGCTGTAAGTTTTCCACGTCCACGCCCGCCTGCCATGCCCGCAATTAGAGAACTCGAGTTAACCACATGGGAAGAAATAGTTACCAATTCTAAAACTGTACAAGAAGCCCTTGATGATTTAAGTCGTGAAGCTAATATCTTACTAAGTAATAATTAGCTTAAGTCATTTTTCGAGGAGGTGCATTTCAGGCCTCCTCATTTAGTTTGGAGCTATCATGTTTAAATTATTCGCTCATCGTGGTGCGTCAGCGGATGCAGCTGACAACAGCTTTGAAGCTTTTGAATTAGCCATTGAACAAGGTTCAGATTTTATAGAAACGGATGTAAGGCAAACTGCTGATGGTGTCCTAATACTCGAGCATGACCCTAGCATTGAGGGTTTAGAGGTTCCTTATCACACATTTGCCAAGCTTAAAGAAAAAAAGCCTCATTTATTAACAGTAGCTGAAACGATAAAAGCTTTTGGAGAGCGAATTCCTTTTTGTTTTGAGTTTAAACAAGCAGGTCTTGAGCACTCGCTTATTTACCTGCTAAAAGATTTACTACCAGAGGACATGTGGCGTGCCACGGAATTTAGTTCTTTTAATATAGCTAGCGCTGTGGCTGCTTCTAAACTTCTAAAAGCTTTAGGTCAAACTAACCAGGTTGGTTTTCTAACCCGCCAATGGGATGCTGATAGCATATCTTTATGTAAAGACCTAGGGTTAAATCAAATTTGCCCAAGAGCACAATCTGTTCTTGATCAACCTGAATTTCTTGAACTTGCTAAGAACGCAGGTCTGAAGGTACGTGTTTGGTTAATAGAAACGCCTGAACTAACAAAAGCCTTAAATGAGTTAATGGTTTACGGAGGAACAGTAAACTTTCCGAGAGCAGCAAAAGCAACTCTTCTAGCTAAATAGCTTAGTTGTTTAAAAAGACTATTACAGAAGGAATAAACTTACTTCATCTAAGTAGAGACACAAATGAATATAAGTATCTTGACCATTGAAACCATTTAACCTGTTAACTCAAAGGTTATAAAGAGATCATGATTAAAATGCCTTGAGTGACAATTAGGTTAAAACTGTAAAAAATGGCAAAATGATTCATAACAAACCCTCTTACTTACAGAGAAAGGTTGTTCCACACGGCATTTCGTGAAAAAACCTTCAACCCCAAAATTCAACCTAAAATGAACCCTGTTTTTTAGGGTTGGAATATTGCCAATAATTTTCTTATGAATCATGTTGTGCTCTCAATTTTCAAAAAACGAACGATTTTTAAAAAGGAAGCGAAACCGCATCAGTAAAGGGAAAACGGACGATTATTCTAATGCCCGTTTTTTAAAAACGCTTGGCTATGGCAAGTTTTCATCTTTGAAGACTGTGACTAGGGGCTAATCCTTATGAATCATTTTGACGGAATTTGCAGAAATAACCAAAGATTTGGCGTATTCTTAAAGAAACCTATCGCAACAGGCGTAAACGTTTTTCTTTGAGATTCTCCCTCATTGCTGCTATTTTTAACCTTGCACTAGGCTTACATTGACTTTTGCAAAGAGGTCTGATGGTATAAGAAAAAGCTATGATCCCAAGCAGCATAGGAAAGTGAAACAAGCTAAACACATCACGGGCAAGTTCAGATTGCTTTGCGGGTCAGGATAACTGTATCCCTCGAGCCTTTGCTGCTTTCAGAGCTACTTTTGTTCGGTGGCTTATGGCTCGAGCTTCTTGTTCTGCCATGGCTGCCATGACCTGTACGTTCGTCTTCGGGCATGTCACAAGCAATAAATTTGATCTTTGCATCCATTAACTGAGAGACAAAGAAGACATTTCTGTCTAGTCTGTCTAATTTTGTAATGACCAAAACAGTGCCACGTTCTTGCGCCAAAGCAATAGCTTTTGGCAATTCGGGTCGAGATGCGTTTTTACCTGATTCAACTTCTGTAAATGACTCAGGCCCAGCTCTGGTTGCTTGCAGAAACCTTTTACTGAATATTCTTGTGCCTCGAATCCTAGACCTGAGCGGCCTTGTTTTTGGATGCTAACACGATAGTAAGCAACAGCATTTCCTTACATTTCTTCCCTCATTAACAGAGCAGAACGTTTAAAGTACCACCGTTGTTTAAACGTTCTGAGAGTATTGAGGGGATTATTCAACAGGAAAATACGTTTAGTGAAATAGGGCAGGGGAGCCCTTGATTAAGCAGCGATAGTGTTGACTTTATATTTCGTGATACTCGTGTCTCGCGTCACTAAAGTAAGGTTTTCATGTTGAGCTTGCGCGATCAGCAAGCGATCAAACGGATCCTTATGGTGATCGGGTAAGAACTCAACAGCGAGGCTATGCTCAGTCGTGATATCAAGCGGTATAAAGCGATATTGTTTTAAGCCTTTAAGATAGTTACCTTTAAGCTTCAGCTTACCTATAGACTTCTTAATAGCAATTTCCCATGCAGTAACAGCGCTAACGTAAACAAGATTACTTCCATCTGCAATCGCATTCTTAGCTTCTTCAGAAAGATTAGAGCTACCATCAAAAACCCAAATGAGCGTATGTGTATCAAGCAGTAGGTTCATGATCTTCTGCATCCCCTAGAAATTGCTTAAGGACTTCTTCAGGCAGGTCATCAAAATCATCTGCCATCCACACCTCATCTTCCCAAATACGAACACTTAAGTCACGAGGGCTATGATCTTGATCATAAGGAATGAGCTTAGCAACAGGCTTACCTGCTCTACCTATTACCACTTCTTCACCTGCTAATACTTTTTCTACCAGCTTAGATAGGCTTGCTTTGGCTTCAGATATGTTAGTTATATGCATGAACATCAGCACCTCTCGGGTTAACTCTCTAACAGTTTGGTCTGGTTTGGTCTGGTTTGCAAGCTTTTGTTAAGCAAGACTGTTTTACAGTTTAGGCCATCTTTGAATCAAAACCGTAACTTTCTGTTTGGGTTAGCCTAAAAACCCTCAAATTCGACCGTCAATCAATGGTAGGGGAGAGCACGAAAAACTGTAGGGTCGACTCATTCTGGTATAACTTCACCCCTAATAGGAATTGCGATTCTTTGATAAACCCTTTGGGTGTAAGCCCTTGTGAAAAGTGGATACCCCAGGCTTTTTCGTGCTCTCCTAGTAGGACAATGGGCAGAAGCTGGTATTGATGTAAAACTAAACATAAATGAGTGGAGTGTTCAGCTTACCAAATACCGTGATGGTGATGCACTAGCAGAAGCTCATTTCATGGGTTGGGGAACCAGTACCTTTGACGCAGATGATGTCTTATTAGGTGGATTTGCTAGACAACCCAATAAAAATAATTATGTTAACGAAGAACTAAATGATCTTATAAATACCGCTAGTAGTTCAATGGATGCTGATCTTCGTAAAGACCTCTACGCACAGGCCCAAGCCATTATCTACGATGAAGTACCCTGGTTAGCCCTTTTTCAACAGGTTGACCTTTACGGTGTACGTGCAGACCTTAACTGGCAACCCCGACCAGATCAGAAAATTGAAGCTCGTACCATTAGTTTAGGAAACCAATAGGCTACTGACAATCTAATGAGCCTAGCTCCTATTTTTGATGGTCATAATGACACTCTCCTCGCTCTACACGAACCTGAGCGAGGATGCCCTTCAAGCTTATTTGAACGCAATACGCAAGGTCATATTGATTTACCCCGTATGCGTGAAGGAGGCATGGTAGGTGGCATCTTTGCTATATTTGTTCCTTCACATGCAAAACCTAATGACTTCACTCAAGTAGCAGATGCTAACGGCCACTACACATGGCCTTTACCAGAACCCTTAACGCTCGAGTACGCTCAGCAAGAAACCATGGCGATGATGGCAAGACTTTTTCAGGATGTGAAGAAATCTGAAGGACAGTTTGCAATTGTTCGTAGTGTTGCTGAATTAGAAGCTTGCATTAGTAAAGGTGTGATTGCGGCAATGCTTCATTTTGAGGGTGCAGAAGCTATTGATACTAAGCTCAATGCGCTTGAGGTTTTTTATCAAGCAGGCTTACGGTCCCTAGAGGGTGTTTGAAAAATCCCCCCATTCATGGTTGAGTAGAGGGTGAATGA
>CAZWJZ010000346.1:0-5114 GCA_964634665.1 uncultured bacterium
TTGATAGTGGCTTTTCCGTTGACTGCGTACAATTGCGCCCTGCTGACTTCCGCATCAAGCTAGCTTTACCTGTGGATGTTGCGGTACTTGATACGCCGGGTTTATATAGTGATGAGGTTTCGTTCAACTATAACCCAAGACAGCAGTTCTACCTTTCAAATAATCCTGACACCTTGTATCAGTTTTATATAGATAATGACTATGCAATTTTTGTTGACGGCTTTCAAGTAGGTCGCACAGCAAGCTGGAATGCAGCTTTTCCTTTTAAAGCCCGCCAAGGCCAAACCCTTAGTTTGATTGCCTCGAACAGTGGTGGCCCCTGCGCCTTAGGCACTTTATATGCCTTACTTGTAGATGACGATAACAATGTGATTGGGTCGCATTTACTTTACGAAGCAACACAGTATCAACATGGTGGCCCTGCAGCCAATGGAAAGTACGATATCGTTACATGCAGTAACGGCGTAGCAAACGCAACAGGCCCTTTTATGCAATTTAACTTCATACTCGACTATCCAGATGTAGTATCTGAATAAGTAATTAAGCGACCTAAAAGCGTCTAGCTCAAAAAGCTTTTAGGTCCATAGTTATTGCTTAACTGTTTTAGGCAGTTAAGCAATAACTAAAATCAATTAGCCCTAAAGAAATTATAAGAAAGGACTCGAGCGATTAAAGCTTTTTTATTTGTTTTGCTGTTGGCTTGTTTAACTGTTTTGGTTGCTTGTCAGTCTGTAACTACAACACCAAGTTTAGAAAGCCCTATTGCGCAAGAAGGTGGTTCTGAACCCAAGCCAATTGCTACGGCTTTACCTGAACGACTTGTGGTTGATCAGTCAGCTGAGCGTAGTCAAGAGGTTTATAACTGGCCTGCACTTGGCTTTAACAGTGTCTCTGAAGAGCTTAAACCCAGTTGTCTTGATAATGTGCTGCTGAGTTCTGCAGTGGGTCAACGCCAAATGGATCTTAGTTTTTCTATGGCAGAAAGCCGTGAAGAACTAGCTAATTTACTTAATGTAAATGGGCGTGTTGGCTTTAACTGGGGCTTTCTAAAGGGTTCAGGTAGCCTGAATTATGTAAATGGTAAATCTGCAGATAACTACAGCCTTTACTTAGTCATAAAGGCCACACTTAACACACAAACCCTGTCGGTTGTAGATGCTGATTTGAGTGAAGAGGCTGAACTTAAGGCAAGCTCAGGGGGTTACGCTGCGCTAGTTGATAGTTGTGGTGATCAGTTTGTTTCTTCAGTAACGCTTGGTGGGTCTTACTACGCTGTGTTTCGCATAGTGGCATCTTCTTTTGATCAGCTTAAGGCATTTAAAGCCGCCATTCGCATTAAGATTTTGTTTGTTCACATTACAATTCATATTCATAGAGTTATGTCTGACATTCATAGGCACTCTAAAGAAATGAGTTTCACGGTTATGCAAAGCCCTGAACTTATACCTAGCTTAAAATCTGGTGATTTTTCTTTGGTTACAGACACCGCGTCTTTTATTAGCGAGGCAGAAGATTACTTAGCTAAGCTCGAGTCTTTTTGTCAGGTTCGGCTTGTTAATGGTCGTTATGATTACCCGAGTGAATGTGTGAGTTCGGTTAGTTTGCAAGATTATCTTACCTTGAGTCCTGATCTTGAAAATGATACTCAAGATAAGCGTGTTGAAGCTTTGCTTGTTAAAGAGGAGCTAAAGCGGCTTTTGGGCTTGGCATCTCAGCTTGAGAATGATTTGTTCTTTGTTATTTCTCAGCCTTATTTGTTTCAGGTTTCTAATGACCCTAATCTGCTTAGGGCATTTGTTACGCAGCATGATGAAGTGAAGCAATTGCAAGCTGAGTTTTATGCTGATCTTGATCGTTGTGCTGCTCATTTGGCAGCTGTCTTGCAGGCGAGTTGTAGTCGTTATTTAGATAGCTCTGCTGGGTCTTATGTTGCTGGGCTTAAAAGCAAGTTTAAGCTTTATAAAGATGCCATTCCGGTTAAGCAGGATAACCCTCGTTTACCGCGTACTTGTCAAGAGGTTGCTGAGTTTGGTGTTTTAGAGACCTATACCGAGACAACCCTTTATTACTTAGGGGATGCGACTATGCCTTTTAAGGTTGTTTGTATTCCTAGTTTAAAGAATAGTCTGGTTTTTGAAGAGTACCTTAATGTTGTTGCCGAAGTTGATTTTGTTTATGAGCTTATTTCTGCTGCTGAGGCAAATACGCTTGATATTTCTGCTAATGTTTCTCGTTATAAGCATGGGGGGGCGTTTCAGCAAACGCATCGGACACGTTATAGGCTTGACCCTCTCAAAATGACCTTGCTGGTGGATGAGTCTCGTTTTAAGACAATTTCGGGCTTTGCTGGAGCTACAGAGTTTGATCTTGATTACTCGCAGGGTTTACCTGCTGCTTCGCTTTATGCTTGCTCTAAAACACAACCTGAAGACCCTTTAAAGCTTTTTTCTGTGCTGAGTTTGGCGGGTACTGACTTGGTTATTGACCCGCTTTCTTTAGAGTCTGCCTTGTGGACTGAAAATTATATAGATACTTCGGGTAACACAATTATGCCTGCTGGAAAGCTTAATAAAATGATTGATAGTTCAGGGCAGTACTTTGGTATTTGGGCGTCTTTAGAGCGTGGTGAGTGTTTAAGTGCAAGCCCGAAAGAAATTCGTTTGCTGCCTCGCTCTGCAATTGTTAGTTATGCAAGCTTAGTTAATTAGGAGACTTAAAAATGGTCTATAAATTTAAACTTTTTTGTTTTACTTTGCTAACACTAAGCTTATTGGTAGCTTGTGGTGCGAGTAAAAAATCTGTACCTGAAACGCCTGTAGTTCCTGACCCTGTGACCGAGCCTGGTCAAGAACCTGAAACCCCTGAACCTGAAGCGCCCACACTACCAGAGGCTTTAGCTGCTGGCATTTTAAAGCTCGAGTTTTCGCATGGGGCGGTGGGTAAAAGCATGGCTGTAACTATGGCAGATGGTACTAGCTTAACTGTGGCTAGTAAAAGCTTTACGCAGTTTCAAACCCATGAAGCGCATTATTTAAATCTAAAGCTCGAGCTTTTGTGTGGAAGCTGTGAAACTAATCTAGCTTTGGTGGCTGCTGTGGCACCTAATGCTGTTGCGTCAACTGCGTTTGCTGACTTTAATCTTGAGGCGTCCGTGGCGCAAAAAGTGGCTCGTGCGCTTTTGCCTGTTCATGCTATGGGGGTTAAGGGAACGGGTCTTGAAGTGCTTACTGATGAAGCTTCGTTTCAGGTTTTTTCTGAGTCAAGCTTAGCTACGTGGCAAGCGCTTGCGCCTAAAGACTATCGTTTGTTGCCGTACGGCTTTACCGTTGCTAAAGCTAGTGACACTATTGCTAGTTTGGGTTATTTAACGGCTTCTTTTAAATTGCCCCTAAGCGCTTCTAAAACTGTGCCTGAATTTAGTATTTACCTTATGCCTGCACCGTTAAGTCAAGCTCAGGTGACTGAGAGTTTAGAGGAGCAAGGCAACATGCAGGCTGCTGTGCGGGCTGCTTTGGCTAAGGCAAATTTAGTGGTTTTGGGTAATAGCCCAAGTCAAGCGAGTGAACGTTTTTGCAGTGTTAAGCTTAATTTAGAGAGTGATGCTGCTTACCTAGTAAATGAGCCTAACTGCCGCCCTGTAGACACGGTTGATTCGTTTAGCGATGAGCAAGATGGCAACGTCTCTAAAGGTAATTTGAGCTTACGTGAAGCTTTAGCAAGGGCACATAACGGAAGCCTAATAAAGTTTAGTGAAGCGAATCCTATTTTGCTTGATACTTCTTTAGGGTCTTTAAAGCTAAATGCTTCTGTTACGATTGATGCTTCTGATCACGCACAAGCTTTGGTTTTAGATGCTCAGTCGAAGATGCCTATTTTTACTCTAGCTTCAGGCATAAATGTAAGCCTAAATCATCTTCATTTTCAAAATGGGAAGTCTCAAGATACTGGTGGTGCTTTTAGCATTCCTGAAGGCGCGAAGCTTCAAATTAGTAATAGTAGCTTCACAGGCAATAACGCCAAAGCAGATGGGGGTGCCATCTTTAATAACGGCACACTCGAGCTTTCCAAGTCATCTTTTGGTCAGAACTTTAGTACTGAAGATGGGGGTGCTGTTGCAAATATGGCTGACTTAAAGGTAGAGCAAACGTATTTCTTTAACAATGTAGCTATGGGTGCTGGAGGTGCTTTGTTTAATGCTAGTACAGCGTCAAATTCAATTTTAAATAGTCAGCTTAGTAGTAATCAGGCTGATTATGGTGGGGCTATCTTTCATCGTTACGGTAATTTAGAGTTACGTTTTAATAGCATTTATGCAAATAGGGCGATTCGTGAGGGGGGTGGGCTTTACATAAACGCTCTAGATAGTCAGCTAGCCTTGCATGCTAATCTTATTGCACATAATCGTGATGCTGCTCAAGAGCTCATGCAAGATGTTTGGGTGAATGGTGATGATAATCCATTTAGTAGTAGCTACAATTTTGTTGGCATGGTTGATAATAAGGGCTTTTTAACACCCACTGAAACAACAAATCAGCATAATCACGTGGGTTTAAGCTTAAAAACTTACCTAGACCCTGAAGTCACTTGGTCAGAAGAAACCAATCAAGCTAGCCCTGTAGAACCACAAGCAGCTAGCTTGTTAATTAATGCTATTCCGCTAGCTACGCTAGGTTGTGGTGAAGTTCTAACTGAAGATATTAGAGGCAACACGCGCCCTAGCGCTGGTGCTTGTGACATTGGTGCTTATGAACTTAAGCAGTAGCATGTTCATAAAACCATAGCTGGAATTACTCAAGATAATGTAAATCTTGGCGAGTCAAAATTCAAGCCATTAAGGCGCTAATTCAAGAAGCATTGCAGATTAGCGCCTTCTAGTTTTGCTTAGTGATAAGGCACGTCATAGCTTTGCTCAGTCTGAAGGTTCTTAAAAGAAAAAACTGAAACCTGTTTGGCATAAGCATCATCCATCATTTTATAAAAGTCAACATTCATAATAAGCAGCATGGCTATTTCATCATTTACATCTTTTTGCAGTATTTCATAATCTACTGGGCAGCTAAGCTACTCTATAGAAGGTTTGCAAAATACTGAATGGGTCTATCCGTACTCGCTCT
>CAZWJZ010000347.1:0-5114 GCA_964634665.1 uncultured bacterium
TATTGTTAACGGCTTGAAGGGGCACAGAACGCAAGAAGCTACTTCAGATGTTCAAGCTAAATTACGCCGTGTAACAGAAATTGTTACTCAGCAAATGCGTGGCGCTGTCTTCGGAAGCATCACGACAGAACCTTATGACTCAGATAACAGTGGCGTTTCTTTTGTCCTTCTTAATGGCAGTGGTGGTTACCCAGTCATTCCTCATGATAGTGGTGGAAACAAAAGTTTTGAAAATGCTGCAAACTTGCAAATTCTGGCAAATGTAAACAATGTAGATGAACTTGGCTTAAAAGACAAACAAGCCCTCATGATTAACAATCTCGGTCAAGCAGTTGTATTTAATGTTAATAATGTTGTGAAAAACGGTAACGAATACAAAGTTCGGGTTGTTCACCCAGGTTGTGGCAACACCATTACTTACACGCCAAACACCATTCTCTTTGGAAACCTCAATACCATAGGCATTAGTTATGACGCTGATTCACAAACTCTGTTTCGTCAGACAAATTCAGGTACCCCCGTACCTTTAGCGTATGACATAAGTAAATTTCAGATTGATTATGTTTACAAAAACCAAACAGGTGGCTTTGTCATAGAACCAACACCCTATAAAGATCTTTCTGGTGTACCCCTTAAAAAGACAACCCAAGCAGGTACTGAGTTGGTACTTAACAGCCTGCGCATGACCATAGAAGCCCAAGACCCACTGAAGAAAATTACCCGATCCTACACAAATCAAGTAGAACTAGTCGATATTTCTACCGATAGACAAATAAGAAGCATAAGAGGAGTCACCGTATGCGGCAGTTAGGAAACAAAGGCATCGCCATAATAGTTGCCATAGCTTTTATGGTTATTATTGGTGGTATAGCCACACTACTCATGACTCGAGCTGTTAGCGAAGTTAGACATAGTAGTGATAACGTGGCGATTGTTCAAACACTCATGCTGGCACGTGGGGGCGCAAATTTAGCGGGCCGTACTCTCATTGGTCCTGTAAGAACTGAGGTCGAGAAATTAGTTGAGGCGTCTGCTTTTGCGGGTACAAACTCATCTAACAACTGGGTTATTGGTGGTAATGGTGATGAGCCTGACTTCAAAAAGGTTGCTGATGATTTAACCGCTATAGCTACACAGCTACAGCCTGAAGTTGATAAGTTATTTTGCGACGTAGATATTGCACCAAATGACACTGAGTCAACTATTAATATTCGTTTATACATTACAGATAGAGCTTGTGCCACTGCAAGCAGTGCCGGTGAACCGCTTCCTGCAGATATTAAGTTACCGCTACCTCGCTTTGTAGATGGTAGTTCTCGTAATGGTTCAGGAGAGTTTGTACCTCAGTCTTACGCTATTCCTTATGTGCTGGTTTCTGAAGGTAGTTTTGGTGAATATAGAAGACGCATTGTGCTTCAAGGTGAATACCAAATTGAAATGGGCCGCGGTAGCTTTGCTAAGTACGCTCTTTTTACGAATCACCACACCTCAGGTAATAATTCACCTATTTGGTTTACAGATAACACCCTTTTTGATGGCCCAGTTCACACAAACGAATTCTTTAAATTCTACCGTGACCCGTGGTTTGGGGGCAAAGTTACCAGTGCAGGCTGTAGTAACCCAGGTGACACTAAGTGTGATGGTAGCTTTAACAGGCAAGGTGCTGAGTTTTTAAACATTGGCTTTCGCAGTGTTAGCGATATGTACAATCCTTCATCTCCTTCTTATACTGACACTATTCCTCAAACGCATGCCCCCATTATTTCAAATGGTGTCGACTGGGCAGCGAGCCATGTCAAATTACCAGAAAACAATTCTGATCAAAGAAAAGCAGCTCAGGTTGGTGGCATATTTCTAGATGGTGACATTGACAAAATAGAAATGTATGCAGGTAATGCAAATGGCAATGTAGTTACCAATGGTAACGCTAGTCACCAGTATATAAAGATTTCTTACCAGAAAGAAGTCACCGAAGAGGTAGAAACAGAAGTTCAAGTTCAAGTTGGAACCACCTCAAGTGGTTGGCAATGGGTAACAGAGGGTTGTGGTGAAGGCTATATTTGGCAGAATGGCTGGAGATGGAGAAATAACACTTGCCAAGACCGTTATGTCTGGAATGATGGCGACCCGATTTATGAAACTCAAATTGTGACAGAAGAAATCACTGTCACCCGAAGCTTTACAGACACATACCGTACTTCAAAAAGCGCACCAGATGACTTGTTTTTACTTGCAGATGGGTTTACCGACTGGGACGCTGACGGTCAACCCGCATTAAACCGTGGCGACCTACTCGGCGAAACACCCCAAGTCATAGGCACAGCTGGAAAAAAATTCACAGGTGTGATTTACTCGAGTGGTGACATTCACCGTGTAACTGGCCCCAGTCGCAACCCAAGCACTAGTACTAATGCTTCAGACGCTAGACCTGCCTTAGCTTCATACTCAAAACTAACCATCACGGCAGATAATGACATTCGCATAACAGGTGACTTAGCTTACGAAGACTCACCCTGCACTAGTTCTGCGACGCGCAATAGTGACCGCACAGTTACACCTGCAGTATGTAACGCACTAAATGCACAAAATGTACTGGGGATGTATGTTGATGATGGTGACATTTTGATTGGCAATGCCAACAGTGACAGCTCACAAAACGCACCTGACAATGTAGTTATTCAAGCTGTGCTTATGAGTGGTAAAGGCGAAGTAACCGTAGAGAACTACGGTTCTGGCTTTTCACGTGGCACTGTAAACCTAACAGGTGGCATTATTGAGAACTACTACGGTGGTTTCGGAACCTTTGACTCATCAACAGGTACCATGCAAACGGGTTACTCACGTAACTTCACTTATGATCCGCGTATGGCTGCAGGTATGGCTCCACCTTTCTTCCCTGTTATTGTTGAAGATAAACTCGCTAATGTAACAGCCTTTAGTTACGGTCAGCGTGAACAGATTTACTAAGCTAAACTAAGTTTTTAAATTAAGCTACGTGCATTTTTACACGTAGCTTAATTTTTTTCCTGATACATATACTGCCTGTAAGCAGTCTTCTCGAGCTAGCGTAAACAAGGCTGCCAGACTTGCTTCAGCGCTTGGGCTTTGCTTTAAGGTTTGCGCTAAGGTGCTCTGTTCTGGTGGTTTTACAACTATAAAGTCTGCTTGTTTGCCTTGTTTAAAGTCAGCAATTTCTTTGTCTAAGTGAAGGGCTTTTGCACCTGCAACCGTTGCTAAGTAGAGTAAATGGCTTGCGGTTAAAGGGTAGCCATCTTCATGCAGCATTTGGCCTTGGTAACTCATGAGGCCTTCTTTAAATAGACTAAAGCCTGTGCCCCCACCGACATCTGAACCCAAGGCAAAATTAACCTTTTGATTTAGGTGGCGTTTCATGTCAAACAAGCCACTGCCTATAAACATATTGCTGCTTGGGCAGTGGGCAATGCTTGCTTTTGCGCTTGCTAAACGGCTTAACTCTGAGTCAGTCACATGCACGTTATGGGCAAAGACAGAGCGGCAATTTAGCAAGTCATGCTTTTCGTAGGTTTCTAAGTAATCTTTGCAATCAGGAAAAAGCTGTTTCACCGTAGCAATTTCTTCAGTTTGTTCATTAATATGACTGGTAAAAAAAACATCAGGATAGTCTTGCAAGAGCTTTCCGCAAACTGCTAACAAGTCATCGCTACAAGAAAGCGAAAATCTAGGTGTAACTGCGTAGCGTAGGTTGTTGTAGTTATGCCAACGTTCTATTAATTCCTTATTATCTTCGTAGGCTTGCTGCGGGCTTATGTGCAATTCGTCTTTAAGTAACCTATCCCCTAGCAGAAGCCCTGAGGTTATACGCAAGTCAGAAGCATCTGCCTCTTCAAAAAAGGCATGCATGGCGTTTTTAAAGTGTGCCCCAAAAACAAGCGCTGTGGTTGTACCGTTTCTAGCAAGCTGCTTTAAAAATTGATTCGCCTGCTGTTTAGCATAAGCAGCATCACTAAATTTTGCTTCTTCAGGTAAGGTACGAGTATCTAGCCACTCTAAAAGCCTTAAGCCCATAGCGCCCAGTACAGGAATTTGCGGGTAATGCACATGGCAATCAACAAAGCCCGGCAAAATGAACGAGTCTTTATAATCTAAAACCTGCGCTTCAGGGTGACTTGCTTTGAGCTTACTGAAGTCACCTGTTTCAAGAATAAGACCATTCTCAAAGAGCAAACCGCCATCTTCAAAAACTTCAAGAGCATCACTGTGCTCAAATGGATTTTTGGGCATATGGAAAAGCTTAGCTCTGACCAACTGACTCATGAGATACCTTTTGCTTTCAAAGCATCCTCAAAGATCATTTTGGTATGATACATACGAACTTTCCCAGCCTCAAAAAGAACATCAAAGTCAGGCTTAGAAATATATTTACAATCATTAATTTCACCTTCAAACACAGGCTTAATAAGCGCCCCCTCATCAGCTCGAGCTAACCACACCAAGCGAAGTACATAATCACCATCATCAAACGTACCCACATAAGCATTTAAGAAACACTCGAGCTTTAGCTTTAAGCCTGTTTCCTCAAAAGCTTCGCTTAAAGCTGCTTCTTCGTAGCTTTCATTGCTTTCTACGCTGCCTGCTGGTATGTGCCACAAACCTTTGGCTTTGGGTTGATTTTCTTGCACCATTAAGAGCCTATTTTGCTTATCTAGTACAGCTACGCCAGCACTGTAGGCATTTATGGGTATAACGCGTGTTTTATCGTATTGCATTTAAACCTCAAAGGGTACAAGTTTATGTTTAAAGACATCTACTAGGCCTTTATCTGTTAAGCGTAATTCAGGAATAACTGCTAAGCCTAAAAAACTCAAAGTCATAAAAGGCGCAGGGAGTTTATTTCCAAGACTTGTTGCTGCTGCCTCTAGAGCATCTAGCTTTGCTCTTACTGCTTCTAGCGGTTCATGCGTAACTAAGCCAGCTACGGGTAAGGCTAGTTCTGCGAGCACTTCGCCATCTTTCACAGCAATAAAACCCCCACCTAATTCTTCAAGGCGTTTACATGCAACAAATAAATCAGCGTCGTTGGTACCCACTGCCAATATATTGTGATGATCATGACCTACACTCGAGGCAAGTGC
>CAZWJZ010000348.1:0-1511 GCA_964634665.1 uncultured bacterium
GCGACCCACCTCTGAGCCTGTTCCAGCGGTAGTAGGCACCGCCACTATAGGTGCAATAGCAGCAGCATTTGCTCTTGTCCACCAATCCCCAATATCTTCAAAATCCCACAAGGGTCTTGTCTGACCTGCCATAAACGCAAGCATTTTGCCTAAGTCAAGCCCTGAACCGCCACCAAAAGCAATCACACCATCATGCTTACCAGCTTTAAACGCCTTAACACCAGCTTCAACATTAGCTTCATTTGGGTTAGGGTCAACATCAGCAAAAAGCGCCTCACCCAAACCAGCTTGACGCATAAGCTCGAGTGTATGTTTTGTAAGCTCGAGCTTAGCTAAACCTCTATCTGTTACAAGTAGGGGTCTTGTTATGCCAGCAGCTTTGCAAGCATCTGCTAATTCAACAATGCGACCTGCACCAAAACGAATGTTGGTTGGGTAAGACCAGTTAGCCTTTAAATTCATACCTTTAAGCTCTTTCTAAGCCCCGACGGACTTCGTAATCTGTTACCTGACGTTCAAAATGCTCTTGCTCCCAGTCAGCAGCTCGAGCGTAGTGATCAACCACATCATCACCAAAAGCTGTGCGCAGCATGCTTGAGTTACGAAACGCCTCAGCTGCTTTGCTTAAATTAACAGGAATGCTAGGTAGTTGAGCCGCCAAATATGCGTCACCTTTAAATTCATCTTCAAGCTCGAGCTTTTCTGTTATGCCTGCCATGCCAGCAGCTAGGTTTGCAGCTATAGCTAGGTAAGGGTTTAGGTCTGCCCCTCCAATGCGGCACTCTACCCGCACGCCTTTGGTATGGGGTGTTATGACACGGTAACCAGCCGTACGGTTATCTACTGACCATACGCAGCGCGTAGGTGCAAAGGTACCCTCTACAAAGCGCTTATAAGAATTAACATAAGGCGCAAGACACAAAGTAATATCTGCTGAGTATTTAAGCAAACCAGCTAAATACTGACGCATAGTTTCTGACATGCCGTAATCAGCACTCTCATCATAAAAAACAAAATCACCCTGAGCATTAAGGAGTGACTGATGAATATGACTAGATGAACCTGCCGCGTCACTCGCCCATTTGGCCATAAAGCTAACTGAGCGACCCTCCTGAAACGCCATTTCTTTAACTGCCTGCTTTATAAGCACATGATTATCAGCAGTTGTCAAAGCATCAGCGTAATAGACATTAATTTCTGCCTGCCCTGCACTTGCTTCACCCTTAGTATTTTCAACTCGAATGCCCGCACCCTGCAAACCCTTACGAATCTTACGCATTAAACCTTCTTCTTTAAAGGTCTGAAAAAGATGATAATCTTCGTTGTAAGCACTAATCGGCGAAGGCTTCTTAAAACCGTTATCTCTAAGCTCATCAAAACTTTCTTTAAAGACAAAAAACTCGAGTTCTGTTGCTAGGGCAGTACTTAAACCAAGCTCACTCAAGCGCTCGAGTTGCTGTTTAAGAATGGCTCTGGGGGAATGCGCTACGGGTTTGTGGTCATGGTGATCA
>CAZWJZ010000348.1:1521-5079 GCA_964634665.1 uncultured bacterium
CAAAGGCTGTGCCTTCAAGCCAAGGCAATACGCGCAGCGTTGAGAAGTCAGGCTTCATAATGTAATCACCGTAGCCAGCTGCCCAGCTTGTGGCTTTATAACCAGCTACAGTTTCCATATCAAAATCAGTAGCAAGTAAGTAATTACAGCAATGTGTTTCTTGCCAAGCTTGCTCTACAAAAAACTCTGCTTGAAAACGTTTCCCCATGAGCCGACCTTGCATATCTGGCATTGCCACAATGACCGTATCAATTTCACCCTTTTCTACAGCTTGTTTTAGCGTCTCAATTGTCAAACGTACTGGCATAGTGTCTCCTGTAAATCTTCTGGCTATTTATAGCAGATATTCTAACCGACATTTTTCATAGCTAGATACTTTTGAGTGAAACAAAAACTATAGGTTTTTGGCTTTTTATTTAAGCCTATTCGTTTTAAACTAAGCCATGACCTTACCTAACACTATGCGCGCTCTGGTGCTATCTGGCGCAGGCTTTGACCATTTAGCCCTTAAAACCGTAGCTGTACCTAAACCAAGTGCTAAGCAACTACTCGCTCGAGTGGACGCGGCAGGCATTTGTACGTCATTAATTAAGCTTACCGAACAAGGCCCTAAACACAGTTATATGTATGGTTGGGATACCACCGCGCATCCTGTTATTTTAGGTGATGAAGGTTCCGTAAGCATTGTTGAAGTTGGTAGTGACTTAAAAGATAAATACGAGCTGGGGCAGCGTTTTGTAGTGCAGCCCTCGGTAGATATCTCCCCTATCAATCATCGGGAACGCTACCAGAATGTTGACAGCATAAAAAAACTAGGGGCTGGTCACACGCTAGCAGGGCATTTGGCTGAGTACATGCTGATACCTGAAGAGATTTTAGAAGCAGGCTGCTTACTCCCCTTAGCTTCAACTGCCATTCCCTTTGCACACGCAGCCATGAGTGAGCCTATTTCGTGTTGCGTGTCAGGGCAAGAGCATCACATTCATTTGGTGCAAGCCAACCCTAATGTACAAAGACACAGTTACACAGGCTTAAAACCCAATGGCCTAAGCGTAATCATAGGTGCAGGCGCTATGGGACGCATGCATGTAGATATAGCGATGAGTTACAAACCTAAAACCCTGCTAGTTACAGACTTTATAGAAGAAAGACTCGAGCGTACTCGAGCTTTGTTTGCTAAAAAGGCTGAAGCTATGGGCATTGCCTTAGTGTGTATTAATGGTCAGGAGGATGTTCTTAAAGCCATTCAGGAACTCAGTAATTATGAGGGCGCAGATGATGTCATTGTGGCTGTAGGGTCAGTTAAGGCCATTGAAACTGCTCAGGCGTACGTGGCGCGCTATGGTGTGCTGAATTTGTTTGGTGGTCTTAAAAAAGGTGAAGACCTTATAAGGTTAGATACGAGCATTGTTCACTATAAAGAAATTAATGTAACAGGCTCTTCTGGCGGTAGCCCTTGGGATGTTGCTAGAACCTTAGAGCTTATGGCTGCAAATCAAATTGAGGCAAGTGCGCATATTACTAGAATTGGCGATTTAGATCACGCGCTTGACTTTATAAGCATGATTAAAAACAAAGAGCTTGACGGTAAAGCCATTGTTTATCCGCATAGAAGAACCCCTGAGATTTTAAGTGTGGATGCTTGGACTGCTACGGATGAGCAAGCATATATTAATGGAGATTTTAGCAATGATAATTGAGGATATCCGCAAACGAATTAAACCTGGGCAGGTCATCCTAAAACCTGAGGCAAAGGCAGATTTCAAAGTAAAAGCTTGGGGGAAGCGAAGGAGTGAAAGTGCACTTATATATACTATCCCTAACCATAAAAATCCAGCTAAGCCTTATGAAAAGGGTATAACTGAGAGTGAATTTATTAAAGCTTTTGAGCAGCTAAATAATACAGGTGAGTTTTCTCGTTCTTGGTTCAATACTCATTTAGAAGATTGTGCTAAGGAAGGTGGTTGCAATTTCACAACTATCGGAGGAATATTTGAACTCCTCGAAAAGGCTAAATACACAAGCAAAGGGATATACAAAAAGGTTTAGATGTTGACTGAATCTAAACAAGTCTTTGTTGGTTTTGGTTTTGGCGCTATACAGGCAGGCTTATTTCTTTATGAAGCGCAGCTGTCAACTAAATTTGATCGCTTAGTTATTGGCTATAGACGCCCCGACGTCATTCAGGCTATTCGTAAAAACAAAGGCTTCATAGCTTTAAATATTGCGCATCAAGATCATATTGAAACCGTGCAGCTTGGCCCCATTGAGCTTTATGATGTGAATGATAATCTTGAGCAAAGCAAACTCATTGAAGCGCTAAGTGAAGCCACAGAAATAGCTACCGCGCTAAGTAGCGTAAAAGATTACGTATCAGACTCGAGTGGCAGTGTTCATAAACTACTAGCTCGAGCTTTTCAAGACAAGCAAAGTCAAGCTATTGTTTATGCTGCTGAAAATGATAATCATGCCGCCGAAAAACTAAGAACTGCCGTGCTAAGCGAACTAAAAGATAACTCGAGCTTAGCAAAGATTCAGTTTTTAAATACGGTAGTTGGCAAGATGAGTGGTGTTGTTACAGATTCAGATTTGATTCAAAAATTCCAACTTAAAACTATTACACCCAGCTTAGAAAAAGCGTTTCTTGTTGAGACTTTTAGTTCCATACTCATTTCAGAAATCAAACTACCTGCATTTCAGAGGGGCATAACTAGCTTTGCAGAAAAACTAGATTTACTTCCTTTTGAAGAAGCAAAACTCTATGGGCACAACGCAACGCACGCACTCGCAGCTTACCTAGGTACAGTTTTAAAGCTTGACTACATTCGTGATTTAGCTACAGTTGAAGGCGCACTAGGGTTTCTAAGGGACGCATTTTTATATGAATCAGGCGCAAGCCTACTTAAAAAACATGCGGGTGTTGATTATCTTTTTACCGAGCAAGGTTACGCCGAATCTGCAGATAATCTACTTTTACGCATGATGAACCCCTACTTAAATGACAGTGTCGAGCGCGTCGGGCGAGATGTACCCCGCAAGCTCGGCTGGAATGACCGTCTTATAGGCACTATCCGCGAGGCAAAGCAGCAAGGTATTTTGGCAAAGCGCTACGCCTTTGGAGTAGCAGCAGCACTCGAGTCTATAGGTCAAGATAATGCAGAAACATTCTTAAAAAGCCTATGGCAACAAGAAGGCAGTTTGGAACTACAACAAACTCTAGAAATCGTTAAAGATGCAAAAAAAACCTTGGCTTTATGGAAAGCACAAGGAAAACCCAATTTACAAGACTTTTTTAATCAAACCAAGCCTTAGAATTAATACTTGAGAAGCTCGAGTTTGTAAATCTCAATCTTGTCTGGTTTTCTTAGCGTTTCCCCGAATGGTTGCACCATCACACTATTCTTGCGACCATCGAACAAAAAGTAGCTGAATCCGCGATTCCGCACCCCTAAATATACATTTCGAAGAATTAACAGTTTTCCCTTCCTGAACAGTATTTCTCGGATATTAGCAGGCAATCTAAGCTAAATCTCAAGATTCGTGAGCAACTGCTATAAA
>CAZWJZ010000349.1:0-5062 GCA_964634665.1 uncultured bacterium
ATGTTAACGCGTGGCGTATGGCTCTGCAAACTCTGCCACAACAAACTCCACCAAAGCTACACAGAACAAGAACTAGGCAAAACCCTCAACAGCCTAGACTTAATAAAAGAACGAGACGCCATAAAAACCTACCTCAAATGGGAAAAAAACAAAAATAAACACCAACAGCAAAACAAAAACAAAAGTGACACCATAAATGCACCCTAAAAAACAATAAAGCAGGTAAACTAATAGAAATAAAGCAATAACCAACCGTTCTAAAGGATGCAACCACTTTGAATGAAACTTAATTCACACAAAATAAAGCTATTCGAAAACTTAAAGCTTTAAGAAAAAATAAGATTCCAGCCTGTAAAGAATGTTCTAAATCAAAGCTTATGCATTTCTAGCAAGAACAGCAAAAACAGCTTAGTTGAGAGAACTCGAGTTTGTAGCTAAAGATGGCAAGCTAATGTATTTTGCTAATTCTTAACTTGCTACGTGATTTGTTGCCTGACTCGCCCTTAAGTAACGAGCTTAAAGAAGATTCACGTACAGGTGTGCCTAAACATGTTTTTGGGGGTATTTTGGAGTAGCTATTTAAAATCTTATTTATTTCGTTCAGGACGGCATAATCACGCTCTGGTCACGGCCTTTATTTTAAACTCTTGTTATCAAGTTAAAGCTTATCTCAAAGCTTCAACAGGGAAGATAAATTTAGATTAGGTCTTAGTCAATCTATTTAGGGAGAACAATATGAAAAACATAAGGATGTTTGGTTTATTTATTTTACTCGTTGCTTTTTTGGTGGCTTGTGGTACGTCTGGCACTTCATCAGAACCAACGACACGCTTTGAACCCTACCCAGAAGAAACGCAAATTCTAGCTTTAACAAATGCGTTTAGAGCTCAGCCTCAAATTTGTGGTACGCAACAATTTCCTGCTGCTCCAGTGGTTACTCATGTTGAAGCTGTTGGAGATACAGCTTGGTATCACAGTAGAGACATGGCAACTCAAGATACTGTGAATCATGTAGGGGCTAGTACTGTTGATCGCCTTATAGCTCAAGGTTTTACCCCAGGTTTAACGGTAGAACATCGAAATAAGACCAGCTTGCCAGTTAATCCTGAAGATGCTTTTAATGCTTGGACAGCAGATCCTGTTAGTTGCGCTAATATTATGAACCCGGCTTTCACAATAATGGGTGCAGGCTATTCAGGACACCATGAAGGCTTTCTCAGTGCGTATTGGACTCAGATTTTAACGACGCCTCAAACCACTACAGTTCAGCCTACACTAAGCCTAAACCCAACAGCTGCTACGGTTACGGTTGGTGGTGCAGCTGTTACTATTAATGCCACGTTAGCAAATGCTACAGATACCATTAATTGGGTATTAACAGGAGCCGGAACACTTTCTGGAACAACAGGTGCCACAATAACTTACACACCACCCACAACAGGTGAAGCAAGTACAGCAACCTTAACCGCAACAGCGGGTGCCTTAACCGCAGCCGTAGCCATAACAATCAATGCGGTAACCCCAGCACCAACACTCACACTTACACCAACAACAGCAACAACAACAGTTGCTGATGCAACCGCCATACCGTTTACCGCTGCACTTACAAATTCAGCAGATGCAATCACATGGACTTTAACGGGTGCAGGTACACTTTCTACAGCAACAGGCGCAACAACTAACTACACTGCACCCACAACAGGTGAAGCAGGTACAGCAACCTTAACGGCTACAGCAGGTACTCTAACGGCAAGCGCAACAATAACAATTAACGCTGCGGCCGCCCCAGGTTTGACAGTCACACCAACAACTGCAACCTCGGTAGTTAATGGACCTGACATCATCATAAAAGCCTCAAGTAACCAAATCACTTGGACTATGACAGGCCCAGGTTCTTTTGCATGGGCAGGTGATACTTTTACCTTTAAACCAGGTGGTGTGGGCACCACAGTCATAACTGCAATTGCTGTTACAGGTGGCCAGACAGCATCAGCTACTATTACAACTGTAGATTTCAAAATGTCACCTACTACAGCAAGCGTTGAAATTGGTGGCGCTGCTATTCCCTTTACTGCTACACTCGCAGGTTCAACCGAAGCTATCAATTGGAATTTAACTGGACTAGGAACGCTTTCAACAACTACAGGTGCAACCACCAATTACACACCCCCCACAACAGGTGAGGCGACAACGGCTACCTTAACCGCAACAGCAGGGGCTTTAACGCTAACATCTACCATTACTATTAATGTAGCTGTACCCCGCCTAACGCTAACACCCACTACCACCACGGCCACCATTGGCGGAGCCGCTGTACTGTTTACAGCCACTCTGAGTAACTCTGTTGACCCAATTAACTGGACACTTACGGGTCCTGGAAGTATTTCGAGTACAACAGGTGCAACCACTAGCTTTACACCACCTGCTACAGGAACAGCAGCTACGTCAACCCTTACTGCAACTGCAGGTCCTCTGACAGCCAGCGCAACCATTACCTTAGAGCTTAGTTACCAAGAGGCATTCTTGCTACTCATTAATGCCTTTAGATCTCAGCCTCAGACCTGTGCTGGTCAGGCGATGCCAGCTGTAGCACCCGTTAGTTTAAATGCTAACTTGAACATCAGTGCCCAAAGGCATAGTCAAGATATGGCTGATAATAATTACTTTAGTCATACAGGACAAAATGGCAGTACATGGTCTACACGTAATACAGCTGCAGGGTATACAGGTACTTCTGTTGGTGAGAATATTGCTGCTGGATCTGAAACTCCTCAAAATGCATTTGATAATTGGCGTGGTAGCACTAGCGGTCACTGTCAATTCATGATGAGTGCGAATATCAATGAAATAGGTATTGGTTATGGTCAAAATGTAACAAGTCAATGGACACATTACTGGACGTTAGTGGGTGGTAGAAAATAAGCTTTGGTAGTTAAAAAAGCTTAAGCTCGAATAATTCGGATGGCTCTTCTTTAAGGCCATCCGAATTAGCGTTAAAATAAAGGTGGGTAATTTGGAGGTCAATAGTGTATAGACTAGTGTCACGTTATTTTATTTTCTTATTTAGTTTGCTTGCGTTGTTTTTGTCAGCATGTGGTTCGGTTATTCCTCCTCAGACGTTACCTGACCCTATTGGGGTTAAAGGGCAGCAAGTTCAGGTTGAGATTGGTGCGGCGAATCGTTTGCGTACGCAAGCGTCAGGGTTTGGAATTGTTCGTAGTACGTTTAATGATATTGATACGAGTTCAGCGCCTATTGCTATTAATATTAGTCAGAGTTTGTTTAAGGTTGGTTTTGCAGCTGAAACGGTGCTTGATACAACTGCAACGATTTTGCCTTGTGGTATTAGTTTGACGGATATCACGATTGATGTGACGTTGAGTGATTCTTTAGCTACGTATACGTTGCCTAGCTTTAAGGTAAATAAATTAGTGGAACTCGAGCAGGATAAGACTGATTTGACGCGTTATCGTATTGTTACACCAGATGCTTTTGTAGGTATTGTTTTGACGGGTTCTGATGTAGCGCAGTTGCAGAAGATTATTACTTCTGGTGGGAGTAACACGGTTGAGGTTCGGGTTAATGTGAATACGGCTAGTGTGCCTGATTTACCGCCTGGTAGTATTATGACGTTTACCTTTGATACTTCAGAAGCAGAATTGACGTTTTAATGATGGGTATCTTTATTTATGTAAAGCGCTTAAGTTATGGTTTGGCGTTGTGCCTTGTGCTTCTTTTGAATTCGTGTGTTAATAATCCTATTTTGGTATTTGATTTTAGTTTTTTACCTGTTTTATATATTGTTGAGAATCCTGTGAATCCGACGAGGGCTAAGCTTCTGAGTGATGCTTTAGGGATTGCTGAAGAAGTTATTTCTGAAGATGGCAGCATTCGATATATTAATAGGGAGTATTTTCAGTCTTTACCTATGAATCAGTTTGGGCAGGGTAGTGCAGATGAAGATGGCAATATGGTTTCGCTTGAGGGTTTTGATTTTGAGGCGATTAAGCAGATTAAACCTTTTCCTGAAACTGAGGCGCTAGCAAAAGCTGAAGCTGCGTTGGAAGCTGCTGGGCTTAGGGTGCAGGGTGGAAAAGCTGTTTTGGGGCATTCGCGGTTTGAGGCTGTGGATAAAACAGGCTTTATTATTGCTGATGTGCAGCTTGATACGCATGTTGATTTTGAGGCAGTCACGCCGAACGGGTTTGCTTTAAAAGGGCCTGGGGCTGATGTGAAAGTTGTGTTTGACAGTACTGGGCGAGCTACGCAGCTTAATTATGCTTTTCGTATTTTAGCTGAAGGGGAACGCACTTCTATTATTTCTTCTCAAAAAGCGCAGCTTAGAGCTTCCGCTGAGTATTTTGATGTGGCAGATAATCAAATAGCTTTACGTGGTCAGTGTGCCGCTGCTAAAACGGATGCATTAGGTACGTTATGTTTAGAGTCTGAGTTGGTTTATTATGCACCACCTATTGCTTTAGATATTAATCAAGTAGTACCGCATTACTTATTTAAAGGTGATTTTACGGTTGAGGGTAATACGGTTGCGGTGCGTAATTTGCTTATTCCTGCTGTGGAAAATGCACCGAATGTTAGCTTAAGCATGTCTGTTGAAAATGGAAATACCATTAAGGCAACGGCCAGCGCTTCAGCTGGGCAGGCGCCTTACAGTTATGCTTGGGCATCTTCAAGTACAGCGCTTAATGTAGGTAATAGCTCGAGTTTGAGTTATGGCGTGCAGGGGCGTGAGGCGTTAACGCAAGAGACGTTGAGTGTGGTGGTGACGGATGCCAATGGCGTTAGCTCTTGGACGCAGCAAAGTGTGGCGGTTGATTTGCCTGCACCTGCGGTTTTGAGTGAATCTTTAGAAGCTCTGCAAGATAGTAAGGTTTCTATTGGGGCTTCTTGGATTGGTTTATCGCAAGGCTTACCTTATGCAAGTGCTAATACAGATGGGCTTTTGAATCAATTTAGGCAGGCAGGTATTCCTATTGCGTTTAACCGTGGTGAACTTTCGGCGCATCAGCGTGACTTTGCTAAAGCAAGTGATGACAGGGGGGTA
>CAZWJZ010000350.1:0-5005 GCA_964634665.1 uncultured bacterium
CTGTCATAGTTAATATCTGCTAAGTCATTTATGTTTGGGTAAAGCCCAATTGAGGTTGCGTTAATAACTAAATTTGCCGTGCTAGGAATCTCATGCTTGCTTTGCCATGAACTAAACGTTGCAGTGCAAGGTGTTTTCTCATTAAGTAACTTAGCAAGCGTTTCACCACGTTCTTGAGAACGATTAATGATAGTTATATTCTTTGCGCCAGCTAAAGCCAGTTCAACAGCCATAGCTCGAGCTGCGCCACCTGCACCCAAAATAACCATATGATTAACATTAGGGGCAACATTGGCATCTTCTAAGGCACGCAAGAAGCCTTTACCATCAGTATTTTCACCAATAAGCTTATCGTCTTTACGATGCACGGTATTAACTGCCCCTATAATCGCTGCATCGGCCGCAACTTCATCCAAGTAATCTAAAACCGCTACTTTATGCGGAATAGTGAAATTCATACCCACAAAATTCATGGCACGCATGCCCAGCATGGCATGTTTAAGATTTGCTGCATCAACACTTAAAAGCTGATAGCGCCAAGGAAGCTCGAGTGCCTTAAAGGCAGCTTCCATCATGAGGCCAGATGGGTTTTCTGATATGGGGTCGCCCATGGCACCTACAAGACTATGTTGGTAGTTCTGGTTTGACATTAATTTCTCCTTTTAGCGTTTCGTATGTTGTAGTAAACCATATTATCCTGACTTTTTTAAGAAATACTTAAGCTTATGGCTCGAGTATTAAAGCGGGAACTTGGTGTGTTTGGTGCGGTTATGTTGGGTCTTGGCTCAATTGTGGGTACCGGTGTTTTTGTGAGTATCGGCATTGCAGCTGGTGTTACAGGCTCCTCGCTTATGTTTGCAGTTATGCTGGCTGCGCTTGTTGCTAGCTTTAATGGCTTGTCAAGTGCGCAGTTAGCAGCAAATCATGCCGTTTCTGGTGGTACTTATGAATACGGCTATAAATACTTAAAACCTGTTTTAGGCTTTAGTGCAGGTTGGATGTTCTTATTGGCTAAGAGTGCCTCTGCTGCCACGGCAGCTCTTGGTTTTTCAGCTTACTTTTTAGATTTAATGTCTGTTCCTTCGGCTTGGTTAATACCCACGGCACTCCTTGGCGTGCTTGGTTTAACGATAGTCGTACTTTCAGGCTTACGGCGTTCTAACGTTACCAACACAATCATTGTGAGCATTACCCTGTTTGCCTTAGTCATTTTTGTACTTGTTGGCAGCCCAAGCGCAGTGTCAAACTCGAGTGTTTATTTAGATTTTGGCTTTGAGGGTGGCTGGCAGGGTTTTTTTTATGCATCTGCCCTGATGTTTGTTGCTTATACAGGGTATGGGCGTATTGCTACGATGGGTGAAGAAGTTAAAAACCCCAGACAAACCATTCCTAAAGCCATGATTATTACGCTTGGCGTTAGTATGCTTCTTTATACAGCTGTGGCTTTTGTTGCGGTAGGCATTTTAGGTTCAGCTGCTTTAAGTGACGCTGTTAGTGCAAGCAGTGCCCCCCTAGAAGTCGCAGCGCAAGCCTTAAATATTCCTTTACTAAGTCAGTTAATAGCTATTGCTGCTATAACCGCCATGCTAGGGGTATTACTTAATCTTATATTGGGCTTATCGCGTGTGCTTATGGCCATGGCAAGACGCAAAGACATGCCTAGCTTTTTAGCGAAACTAAACCCAGCAGGCACAACGCCAACAGCCTCCGTAATAACTATGGGCATTGTCATAGCACTCCTTGTACTCATAGGCAATGTAAAAACAACATGGTCATTTAGCGCTTTTACGGTACTCATTTACTACGCCATTACCAACCTCGCTGCCTTACGCATAAGCAAAGAAAAGCGTTTATTTCCAGCATGGGTATCATGGGCAGGCCTCATAAGCTGCTTAAGCCTAGCTTTTTTTGTAGAAGCTCGAGTGCTTCTTACGGGCTTTTTGCTATTGGCTTTGGGGTTGTTGTGGTTTTGGTTTAGGCAGCGTTATAAATCACCTTTATAACTTGAGGCCCAGCCAAGCATCTTCTTCCATTTTTGGGAAGGGCTAAACTTAAAGACCCACGTGTCACGAGTGGGTTTTACATAAAACTTTCCTACATTACGAAGGGTTACGCTGTTGCCACGTTTTAAACTTTGGTAAATTTCATCAAAAACAGTGTCAAGCATTTCTTGACACGTTTCTTCAGATTGTTCCATAGTTTGACTAATACGTCTTATAAGTTCTTTCTCATTAATATCAGACATGTCTTAAGTTTACTAAAAACCCTATTGTGCAGCCAATAGTTAAAAAGGTTGATTACCCTACTGCTCAATGCTAAAAGTAAAAAAAGCAATAAGGCTAACGAAGAAGTCTTAATAAAAACGCTAAACTGGTAAATCCATGACTCGAGCTGACCTTCCTGTTTTACCTAGCCAATCTGGTTGCTACCTTTACTACACATCAGAAAATAAAGTTATTTACGTAGGTAAAGCCCTTAATTTACGGAGTCGGGTTGGCTCTTACTTTAACGATAGTGCTGAGAAAAAAGCGCAGCTCATAACAAAAGCTGCCCAAAGACTCGAGTTTATTGTTACTAAGACTGAGGTTGAGGCGTTGGTGCTTGAGGCGAACCTTATTAAGCGCTATAAGCCTCACTATAATGTGCTTTTAAAGGATGATAAGAGTTATCCTTTTTTAAAGTTAACCAATGAAGCGTTTCCTATGCTTTTGTTTACGCGACGCGTCACGAAAGATGGCGCGAAGTATTTCGGTCCTTACCCCAATGTGGGTTCCTTAAGGCGGGTTCAAGATTTAATTGCATCGATTTTTCCTCTAAGGCAAAATAGTGGTTTGCCTATGAAGACAAAGAAGAAGGCGTGTTTGCGCTTTCATATGGGGCGTTGTCTAGCGCCTTGTGTAGGCAATGTGACACAAGAGGATTACGCTAAGGTTGTTGAGCAAGTGCAGGTTTTTCTTGAGGGTCGGGTTGAAGAAACAGCTGAGCTTCTTAAAACAGAAATGATGGCCGCGGCAGAACGCCAAGATTTTGAGTTAGCCAAAATTTATCGTGATCGCATTTTGGCCTTGCAACGCCTTACGGGTTATGACAGTGATGTGGCTCGAGCTAATAATGATGATCTTGATTTTCTTGGTATTGCTCAAGCAGGTAATTACGCAATGGTGCAACTCTTTCAGATGCGCCGTGGGCGTGTTGTTGGTAGAGATAAGCGCTTTTTAACGAACGCCTCAGATGCCACAGCTGCTGAAATTTTAGAACCTTTCATGACGAGTTATTACGCTCACGCAACCCATATTCCAGCTTTAATTATGCTGCCTGAAAGTAACCTTGATACGGCTTTCTGGACAGAATTTTTTGCCGAGCGAAGTGGTCGAAAAATAGAGTTACGCATACCCCAAAGGGGCGATAAGTTAGAGCTTATGGCGATGGCTGAACGAAATGCCAAAACAGGTTTAGAAGCTGAACTCGCGTTGCTTGAAAAAAGAGGAGAAGCGCCGGGTGTAAAAGAATTACAGCAGTTAGCAAACTTAGAAAATGCACCTTACCGCATTGAAGGTTACGATATTTCTAACCTTATGGGTACGCACACTGTGGCAAGTATTGTAGTTTTTGAAGGTGGGCGTTCACGCAAAAGTGAGTACAAGCGTGTGCGCATAACAGGCTTAGAAAAACCAGATGATTTTTACAGTATGCATCAGATTATTTACAGGCGCTTTACAGGTTCATTGGCAGATAAAATGCCTATTCCTGATCTTTTGCTTATAGATGGCGGTAAAGGCCAGATGAGTAGTGCCAAACGGGCACTTAAAGAAGCAGGTATTGATATTCCTATGCTTGGCTTAGCCAAAAAACAAGAAACCATTATTACTGAAGCAAAAGATGAAATTGTTGTACCAGAAACCCATCCTGCCCTTCGTCTACTCATCAATATAAGAGATGAAGCACATCGCACTGCTGTGGGTTATAACCGTAAAAAACGCGGTGAAGCCATGACGAGAAGCATCTTAGATGATGTTCCGGGTATTGGCCCAAAACGCCGTGATGCTTTGTTAGCGCACTTCTCGAGTGTAGATCAAATCAAAAATGCAGATATCAAAGAGCTAGCCAGCATACCGGGTTTTGGGCAATCTGCCGCTGAAGCTCTAAAAGAGTTCTTTGCAGATAGTCCTGCCCCTTGATGCCAAAACGTAGCTGAACAGTAGTCATGTTTAGACTATGAATAGGGCTACTGAAATGCTTGGCTTAAAAACTCATGACATTGCTCAGAGCTTCTTTGACAAACACATTCACACAGCGTTCATAGTATCTTCGCCTGTGTTTCATGACTAGAGAACTAAACTACTTTTAAGCTCGAGCGGATAGTTCGAATGTTTTGAAAGGATTTTTGTTATGGCATTAGCTGGTGGTCATATGGCCCATATGGGGTTTGGTTTTCTTAATTTTTTTGGCACACTTTTGTTTTTTGTCTTTGCCATCATGGCAATTAGGCTTATGTTTAGGGGTATGCGTTACTCTGGTTTTGGCCCTGAAGGATCGCCAGATTGGCGTCAGAAGGCAAAAGAGCACTACCGTGCTTGGGCGCAAGAAGATAAGCCTCAGGCAACGCGTACTCAAGATGACGCCATGCAGCTTGCGAGAGATCGCTTGGCGAACAGTGAACTTAGCCCTGAAGAATTTGAAGGTGTAAAAGATGCTCTTAAAGCAACCCAGTCAAACGGTTATCAGAAGCATGATGATGCTTTGCATACGGTAAGAATGCGCTTTGCTAAAGGTGAGCTTAGTAAAGAAGAGTTTGAAGCTGTTATTAAGGCATTAAGCTAAAAACGCAACATTATTCGTTTTTTGCACATAGTAAGCCTAAGGGAGTTTTGACAAAAAGCCCTTAGGTTTTTGTTTGAAAGTAAAACTGTCGTAACATCAGTAGTAGTTTTAGCTGTAGCAAACAGATAATTACCTCGACTGCTAGTTGTTAAGGAATAAAAAGAGGTTGTGAGCAGCTATTTTG
>CAZWJZ010000351.1:0-5000 GCA_964634665.1 uncultured bacterium
CAAAATGAGCCCTTAGCGCCAGGGGTTCGTGTGGGTATTATTGCTCGTGATAGCAATGAAGCAGCGTGGCAGGTTGCCAATGAACGCTTCCCTGAAGATCGCAAAGGTCAAATTGCTCATTCCTTAGCAATGAAAGTGTCTGACTCTCACTGGCATAAGCAGCTCTCTCAAGTTGGTGGTGAAGCGTCACAGAAAAACCCTTATTGGTTAGGTCCTTTTAAAAATTACAAAACTTTTTGCCCTTATTTAGTAGGTAGTTATAAAGAAGTTGCAGATGAATTAAGCGCTTACCTTAAGCTTGGTTTTGAGACTTTTATTTTAGATATTCCAGCTTCCCAAGAGGAACTCAAGCATATTCGTCAGGTTTTTGATGCTGTGGGTCAAGTGGTCGCATGAAAAGCCCACAAGATGCGAAGTTAATACAAGATTATATTCGTTTTCAAGCAGATAAGCTAGGCGACAAAACCGCTATTGTTATGCAGAAAGAAAGCATGAGCTACGCAGCACTCGAGCTTGCGAGTAATCGTTTGGCACATTTGCTGCGTAGTTTTGGTGTGGGTCAAGGCGATAGAGTGTGTTTGCTTATGGGTAAATCACCGCTTGCGGTGGTGGGCATGCTTGGCATTATGAAAACGGATGCTATGTATGTGCCGATTGACACGTCTAGTCCTGCATCTCGGGTTGCTAAGATTTCTGAGGCGGCAAAACCAAAGGTTTTTTTGACAGAGGTTTCAGCAACAAGTCTGGTGGATGATTTGTTTACGCAGGGTTTGCTTGCTAAAGATGTGATTGTGGGTACGTTAGAGGCTAGTAAAATTTGTACCGATGTATTTGAAACTGCCTTTTCTTGGTCTGATTTAGATGCTTTCAACGATAGTGCTTTAGCTACAAAAAATACTGGCAAGGATGCAGCTCATTTGCTGTTTACCTCAGGTTCAACAGGTACACCAAAAGGTGTGCTCATTAAGCATGAGAATGTCTTGCATTTTGTAAACTGGGCTAGAAATTATTTTGGTATTGATGCTAGCGATAAGACTTCTGGTCACCCTCCCTTGCATTTTGATTTATCTACTTTTGATATTTATGGCAGTCTGTCAGCGGGTGCAGAGTTACATATGGTAACGCCCTCTCTAAATTTGCTGCCAAACAAATTAGCTGACTTCATTCGTAATTCAGAACTAAGCCAATGGTTTTCAGTACCGTCAACCCTAACGCATATGGCTAAGTTTAACGTCATTAAAGAAAATGACTTTCCTAACATGACTCGTCTATTGTGGTGCGGTGAGCCTATGCCTACGCCTACGCTTATGTACTGGATGGATAACTTACCTCATGTAACATTCACCAACCTTTACGGGCCTACTGAGGCAACCATAGCAAGTAGTTACTACACGGTCAGCAAACGCCCTGAATCTGAAACTGAAAACATTTCTATAGGTGTTGCATGTGAAGGCGAAGAATTACTTGTACTTAATGACAAACTCGAGCCTGTGGCAGTAGGTGAAATTGGTGAGCTTTACATTGCTGGTGAAGGCCTTAGCCCGGGTTACTGGTTAGATGAAGAGAAAACTAAGGCTGCTTTTTTAGATGACCCTAGGGCGGGTTATGAGGGTAAACGTATTTATAGAACGGGTGATCTTGGTAGGCAGGATGAGCAGGGTCTGTTTTACTGCTTAGGGCGCACCGATTCACAAATTAAAAGTCGTGGTTATCGTATTGAACTTGGTGAGATTGAAGCAGCCATGAATACGCTAAGAGATATTAAAGAATGTGCAATTGTTGGGATTCATGTTGGGGGTTTTGAAGGCACAGCTATTTGCGCTGCTTATGCTTTAAAAGAAGATGAATCAGGGCAAACACTAGAAACCTCAAAGTCGGATTTGCAACGGTCACTGATGGCGCTATTGCCGCGCTATATGATACCTTTGCAGTGGGCGATATTTGACTCTTTACCCAAAAATGCAAATGGTAAAATAGATCGAAAGAAGCTGCGAGATTTTTTCGAGGAGCAACACGTATGAGCGGCTATTCAACACAAACAAGCTCTTTTTCCCCTCTAAGTTTTGACTTAGTTGAAGAAATTGAAAGCATCATTTTAGAACTTACAGGTTCTCATGAGCTTAATCCTAGTACTGATTTGATAGAAGAAGGCATTCTTGATTCTTTAGCTTTGGTTAGCTTAATTATGGAATTAGAAACAAAATTCTCACTAGAAATATCCTATGATGATCTTGAGATAGATAGTTTTAGAACTCTGCAAAGCATAGGTCATTTTGTACGGAGTTCAGAGAAAGGGTAAGTCATGAAAGGTATCCGCGCATTCCAACGTGAAGATGCTGAGCAGGTTGCCAACCTCTATGAGTACGTTATGCGTTCTAAAAAACGACAGGCACCCGCAGGCATGGCGGCATACTTTGAACGCATTTTTTTAGATCACCCTTGGTACGACCCTGAATTACCCTCTCTTGTTTACGAAGATGATGATGGCAGCATTGCAGGATTTGCTGGCTCACATGTAAGACGCTTTCAGTTTGAAGGTGAGCCCATTCGGGTTGCAGTGTGCGGGCAACTTATTGCTGACCCTGATGTCCGCTCTCAAGCTGTTGGCGCATTTCTTATGCGTAAATTTATGGTGGCAGGCCAAGACTTAAGCCTAATGGAAATGTGTAGCGATGGCATGAGACAAATTTGGGAAAATTTAGGTGGCAAAACCGTTCATCTTAATTCCCTCAATTACACCCGTTTTTTTCGGCCAACAAGATTTGCCTTAAATCAAGTCTTAGCCCGCCGCCCCTCTGAACTGCTGAAAAAAGTAGCTTCACCTATAAGCAGTGGTCTAGATGCAGTTATCCCTAAAGCCTACAAAGCTTTACAAACCGAAACCCTAACGACAAACTCAGAAGCCCTAAGCCCAGAAGGCATACTCGAGCATTTGCCAACTATTACGAAGGGTAGAAAGCTTGTACCCGAGTATGACCTTGAGTTCTTAAAATGGCAGTTTTTTGAGATGGCTCAGGTTGCAAGTAAAGGTGAGCTTTTAGGCAATTTGGTTAAAGATGAAAAAGATAAGGTTGTGGGTTGGTATTTGTACCAAATGATTCCTTTTGATAAGGGGCATATTATTCAAGTTGAAGCAAAACGTGGTTCTGAAGGCTTTGTCTTAGACCATTTATTTGCTGACGCAAATAAACGTGGCTCAACCTTGCTGCATGGTCGCATGGAGCCAAATTTACATGTACCTATTGTTAAGAAGAATCAGTGCTGGTTGCATTCAAGGTGGGATAGAACATTGATTCATTCTAAGCGAAACGATATTGTACTTGCTTACTTTGAAGGTAGCGCTATGGCGACACGCATGGAAGGTGAATTTTGGATGGGTTTTCATCTTGAACCTTTTAATGAAGTGGTTGAGAATCCTTTTGCTGCCACATCTGAGAAGAAACCCTCTGTACTTGTGTAACCCCAAAAAGAGTTCATTGAATAGGTGTTTAGACAATTTGAAACCAAATGTGAAACCCTTTTTAAGGGGCAAATTGCTATAGTTTTTAGTGGAGGTTCATCCTCCATCTCCTCTCTGACAGCCTCGAGTATTTCCCCACTCGGGGCACTTTTTTGACATCAAAAAGCCAGCAACTAACGTTTCATCTGCTGGCTTTTGCTTGCTTTCTGTAATTCTTTTAAGCACCTTTTGCTATAGGCACGCCTACGCTATTTCCCCACTCAGTCCAGCTTCCATCATAATTTTTTACATTCTTATAGCCTAGAAGATGGGTTAAAACAAACCATGTGTGACTACTTCTTTCGGCAATACGACAGTAAGCAATCACATTTTTATCTGCAGTGACACCTTTTGAAGCATAAAGTTCTTTTAACTCTTCATACGATTTAAAGGTACCATCTTCACCAACAGCTTGCGCCCAAGGAATACTTTGTGCTCCCGGAATATGTCCACCGCGTAAAACACCTTCTTGGGGGTAGTCAGGCATGTGGGTAACTTCGCCACTAAATTCGCCGGGGCTACGAACATCAACCATAGCACCACTTCCATCTTCAACTGCCTTAAGATGGCTTAGCACTTCATCTTTAAAGGCGCGTAGTGCAGGATTGCGCTTGCCAGCTGTATAGCTGCTAGCTTCATAACTAACAGTATCTGTGCTAAAAGGTTTTTCTTCTTTGGTCCACTTAATACGGCCACCATTCATTAGTTTTAAATTACTATGACCGCTATAACTAAAAAACCAAAAGGCGTAAGAAGCCCACCAGTTATTTTTATCGCCATATAAAACGATGGTGGTATCATTAGAAATACCTAGTTTTGAAAAAAGCTTAGCTAGTTCATCTGGCTGAATAAATTCACGCATGGTATCATCCCATAAATCCATGAGCCAATCTACTTTTTGAGAACCCGGAATATGCCCCGTGTCATAAAGTAAAACATCTTCATCAACTTCAATTACACGAATAGTGTCATCTTTGTGATGCTCGAGCACCCAATCTGTCGATACCAGAACATCAGGATTAGCGTAATCTGACATGCTAACCTCCTTTAATAGAGCTTCAGCGTATCGTTTTTAGAGCATGTTTTAAGTAGGCTTAAAGACATTCTTTACAAGTTTTGTCAATAATTATGTTGATTAATTTTTAAAACAAGCATTACGTCTCGTAATCGTCATCGCGTGCAATGAAGATCTTGAAAATCTTCACCCGAAAACTTGATTCAGCCATTTCAAATCATTCTTGTTGATATACTCGAGCCATGACTAAATTAAAAATTGCCCCGTCGATTTTGGCTGCTGACTTTAGAAACCTTGCGGCAGACATCGCTATGGTTGAAGCGGCAGGCGCAGACCTTCTTCATATCGATGTGATGGATGGGCATTTTGTTCCTAATATTTCTTTTGGCCCGCTTATTGTTGATGCCTGCAAAAATAGTAGTAGCTTGTTCAGAGATGTGCATCTCATGATCGAAGCATCCGATCGCTTTATAGAATACTTTGTAA
>CAZWJZ010000352.1:0-4988 GCA_964634665.1 uncultured bacterium
TTTGTCTAAGGGTGAGTCTATTAAGGATACCTTGCGTACGATTGATCAGATGCAGAGTGATTTGTATGTGGTGCGTCATGCAGTGTCGGGGGTGCCTTATCAGCTTACGGATTGGACGGATGCTAGCATTGTGAGTGCGGGGGATGGTCGTCGGGCACATCCTACGCAGGCGCTTTTGGATGCGTATACGTTTAAGAAGTTGTTTGCTGGGTTTGATTCATTTGAGGGTAAGAAGTTGGCTATTGTGGGTGATGTTATGCACTCGAGGGTGGCTAGGTCTAATGTTGAGCTGTGGACGCTTTTGGGGGCGGAGGTTGTGCTTTGTGGGCCGGCTATGTTGTTGCCTCGTGAGTTTGAGCAGTTTGAGGCTGTGTCTTTGACGCATAGTGTGGGCGAGGCTGTTGAGGGTGCGCATGCGGTTATGGCGCTTCGTTTGCAAAATGAGCGTATGACGTCGGGTTTGTTGCCTAGTTTGTCTGAGTATCGTGAGCGTTATCAGGTGAATGAGGGTGTTTTGCGAAATGCGCATGATGATGCGATTGTTATGCATCCGGGGCCTATGAATCGTGATGTTGAGATTTCGGGTTCTTTGGCGGATGGTGAGCGTAGTGTTATTGAGCAGCAGGTTGCTAATGGTGTGCCTGTTCGTATGGCGGTTTTGTATTCGCTTTTGGTTGGGAAGAAGTAAGGGTTGTTATGAGGAAAGTTATTATGAATGCGCGTCTTGTTGATGCAACACGTGAATATGGTACGGCTGATTTGTATCTTAAGGATGAGCTGATTGAGGGTATGAATCTTTCGGGTGCTGTGGATGAAACGATTGATGCGAGTGGTTTAGCGTTATCGCCTGCGCTTATTGATTTGCATGTGCATTTGCGTGAGCCGGGTCAGGAAGTTAAAGAGGGGCTTGAGACGGGGTTGACTGCTGCTGCTGCGGGTGGTTTTGGGTCTATTGTGAGTATGGCGAATACCAGTCCGACGGTGGATGAGGCTGGCATTGTGATGAGTTTGCTTGAGAAGGCTGCGCGTGTGGGTCAGGCGCGGCTTTTTCCGAGTGCTGCGCTTAGTCATGGGCTTCAGGGTAAAACGCTCACAGATTTTGCTGCTTTAAAGGCTGCGGGTGCGGTGATGATTACGGATGATGGTATTCCTGTGCAGGATAGTCATTTGATGCGTCGTGCTTGTGAGTATGTGCGTGAGCTTGATTTGGTTATTCAGACTCATTCTGAGGAGCCGTCTTTACGGCAGAGTGGCATTATGAATGAGGGGCTTGTTTCGCAGAGGTTGGGACTTCCGGGTAATCCTATTTCGGCTGAGGCGATCATGATTTATCGTGATTGTGAGATTGCTGCTATGACGGGTGCACGGGTGCATATTGCGCATATTTCAAGCATGCGGGGCATGAAGGTGGTTGAGTGGTTTAAGGCCCAGGGTGCGCCGGTTACTGCGGAGGTTACACCGCAGCATTTGACGCTTACGGATAGTGTTTTTGAGTCGTTTGATCCTATTTATAAGGTTGCGCCGCCGCTTCGTACGCAGGAGGATGTTGCTTATTTGCGTGATGCGGTTGCGCGTGGTGTGGTGGATAGTATTGGTACGGATCATGCGCCGCACACAAAGGCTGAGAAGGATCAGGATTTAGCTGCTGCGCCTTTTGGTATTGCAAATATTGAGGTTTGCTTTCCGCTGCTTTATACAGAGTTGGTTGAGACGGGTGTTATTGGTTTAGAGCGTTTGTTAGAGCTTTTAACAACGGGTCCGGCTAGGGTTATGAAGTGGGCTGCGCCTACTTTGGAGGCAGGTAAAGTTGCTGATCTTGTTTTGTTTGATCTTGAAGGTGTTAGAGAGGTTGATCCGAAAGGCTTTAAGAGTAAAGCTAAGTTTAGTCCTTGGACTGGGCAGAGTTTGAAGGGTTGGCCTGTTAAGACATTTGTGGCTGGTAAAGAAGTTTATAGTCGCTAAGCAAATTTTGAACACTAAAAGCTCGAGTGTACACTCGAGCTTTTAGTGTTTTTATGAGGTTTAGACAAGGCTTGCGTTTAGGCTTATTTCTTTTACGCTGGCGAGTGCTTTTGATACGGGGCAGCCTTCTTTTGCTTTTTGGGCGAAGCTTTGGAATTCTTCGTCACTTAGGCCTGCTACTTCGGCTTTGCTTACGAGTTCTATTTTGGTTATTTCTGGTCCTGCGCCTATGGTTACGGTTGCTGTTGTTGAGATTTTTGTTGGGGGGGTGTTATTGCCGCTGAGTAGGGCTGATAGGAACATGGAGTAGCAGCCTGCGTGGGCGGCGCCGATGAGTTCTTCTGGGTTGGTGCCTTCGCCTGTTTCAAAGCGGGATGCTTTGGTGAACGGGCCGGTGTAGTTGCCTTTTGGCAGGGTCATGGTGCCTTTGCCGTTATCGAGGTTGCCTTCCCATATTGCTTCTGATGTGGTTGTTGCCATATTGTCCTCCTTTATAAGTTAGTTTTAGTTATACCAGCTATTTGCTGTTATTTTTGCTGTTTGGCTAGGTATTGAATTGTACATTAGGCTTTTTAGGCTGGTGCTACCATGCAGGTAATTTGTATAGAAGAGTGTTTTAGGCTCTTTAGCTTTCTGGAGGTAAATTATGTCTAAAGAAGTTTATCATTTTGATGTTGCTATTATTGGTGGGGGGCCTGCTGGTTTGACATCTGGTATTTATGCGGGTCGTGGTCAGCTTAGTACCGTTATTCTTGAAAAGGGTTTACCGGGTGGGCAGATTGCTCAGACAGAAGAGGTTGAAAACTACCCAGGTTTTCCTGATGTCATTTCTGGCCCTGAGTTATCTCAGCGTATGGTTGCTCAAGCTGAGAAGTTTGGTGCCAAGATTGTCATGGAGGAAGTGCTTGGTTTAGATAAGACAGCTGAAGGTTTTGTGGTGCATGGTTATGATGCTGATTATCATGCTAAAGCTGTGATTATTGCGACGGGTGCGAATCCTCGTAGACTTGGTGTTCCGGGTGAAGATGAGTTTTATGGTCGTGGTGTATCTACTTGTGCTACTTGTGATGGCTTTTTCTATCGAGGTAAAGAAGTTATTGTTGTAGGTGGTGGTGACGCAGCGGTTGAAGAAGGGCTTTTCTTAACAAAGTTTGCTGATAAAGTCACGGTTGTTCATAGGCGTGAGGAGCTTCGGGCTAATAAAGAAGCTCAGAAGCGTGCTTTTGCTAACCCTAAAATGCATTGGGTTTGGAATACGGTTGTTGAAGAGGTTCTTGGTGATGATGGTCAAGTTACGGGTGTTAAAGCGCGTCATGTTGATACCGGTGAAGCGTCTGTTATGAGTGCAGATGGTGTTTTTATTTACATTGGGCATATTCCTAATACGGAGTATTTAAACGATATCGTTACGCTGAATGCCAACGGCTATGTTGATGTTAAAGATGAAATTTTTACTGATGTAACAGGTATTTTTGCTGCTGGTGATGTTTCTGATGAGGTTTACAGGCAGCTTTCTACCAGTGTGGGTGCAGGTACAAGAGCAGCTATGGCAGCTGAGCGTTGGTTAGCTGAGCAAGAAAGCCACGCTGAGACCGAAGTAGTTGTGGTTTAGCGATTTGTAAATTTGTATAAGAAAAGACGATTGCGTTGGCGAGCAATAAGCCAATTTTTTCTTAACCATAGCGGGCTGCCAGCGGCAGCCCGCCAGTTTTTTGTCTCGCCATTGCTTTCTACTTCAACACGTATAAAGCCATTATCATTTATGGCAAGCCAGTCTTCACTGCTTCCTAATTCAGCTTGAATATCTGCATTGGCAGGTAAAAAAAGAGGCTCAATAGGTCTTATAAGTATTTCTTGTTGATCTAACCAAATAAGCTCAGGCCCGAAAAGTGTTAGTGTACTATCTGGCTGACCAATGGCTTTTAGTAAGCTACGTTCCCCTGAAGGGCTTGTTTGGTCAACCAGAACCAAAAAAGGTCGCTCGCCTAGCCCTGTAAACTCAAACCCCTCAAGCTGACTAACACTAAGACCAAGCTCATCAGAGACACGCTCGAGTACTAGTTGGCGTTCATCTCTGAGTTGGTTTGAGCTTAATATGGTGTAGCGTTCTGGCCATAGGTATTCGCTGTAGACTCTTATGACACTGCCATCTCGTTGGGGTGCTGCGCGCCATGCATCAAATTCTGTTATATCCACTACGCGGTAGTGCGCTTGGCTTAGGCCTGTTTTTAACTGGCTTCTAAAGGCCACTTCACCTTGCCAAGGTAGCACTTCGAGTTGGTATTCGTTTGAAAAGTCATTAACAAGCTCTGCTTCAAGAGGCACTAAGTTACTAGGTATGCCTTCTGCAAGGGCTGGTGTGGGGTTGCTATCTAAAATGCCGTTCATGGCCTCAGCAAATTTTGAAGCTGCATCACGGTCAGCAAAACTACCAACCCTAATACGGTAAACAGGGCCTTCGGCTGTTGGCACACTAATTAAGTAAGAAGGATAGCCTTCATTATTAAGGGTTTCCATGAGTTTAAGGGCGCTAGGTTCAGTAGAAACAGCAATGACTTGAACGGTGTAAGATACAGCGTTAGTACTCGCTAACAACAATAAGCCTAAAAGGCAAAAGAAGAGTTGTTTCAAGCGAGCGTTCATGACCTCAAAAATCCTTACGTTCAAACAAAATAATGGCAGTAGCTGCAAAGACCGCAGCGTAAAAAGTAATTAATGTAAGCGTAATAGTACTATTACCTAATGGCGTAACATAAGCATTCAGTTGTGTTGTAAGTAAGTAAGGCTCGAGTGCTGGGAAGACAACTAAGAGTTTCATGCTTATGAGGGCTGCTAGGGTGGCTAGTGCACCGCCTGCTGTGTTCATGAAGATGACTGTGAAGAGTAAAGCAAGTAAGCTTATAGGTACGAGGCTTATGGCGGCTATGAAGTATGCTCGTGTAAGTTCGGCAAAGGCTGCCCCTGAACTTAAGACACCTTGACCTAACAAGCCGCCTACCCCTACGCCAGTTCCGCCTGCAAAGCTA
>CAZWJZ010000353.1:0-3550 GCA_964634665.1 uncultured bacterium
TCGTTTCATCTCTCTTCACACTTTATCCTTTTTTGCTACAGGGTAAGTGGTTACGGTCTATTTAGATAACTGGTCCCAAAAACGCGTTCTTAATCCCCTAAGAGCTTCTCCCTTTGGTCGGAACAGTCCCAAAGGGACAGCTCCCTTAATAAAGGAGCCTAAAGTCAAAAGCTGTTTCACTACAACGTTTTCTGGCAACTTTACTCAGCTTGATTTTGCCAGTAAGCAACTGACCAGTTATAAGCTGTAGCAGCAGCTCGAGCTAATTGTTCTTGCGATGGCGCGCTGGCTAAGAGTTCATTTAGCTGTGCTTCGCTTAGGTTTTCTATAGGTTTGGCTGTTGGCTTCTCTGCGGCAAAGAGCATGGCTGAGCCTTCACTTAACCAGCGGGGCCAATCTTCTGGTTGAGCTAAATGAGCAAGTTCATGCCGTAAGGTTTGTTTTAGGCTGTTGCGCTCTAGCAAGACTTGTAGCCTTTGCGTATGAATGGTGTTGCTTGTTTTATCAGCTATAGCAGCTAGATACCAAGGTGCTTGGGTGGCTTTTGTAAACGCTTCAAGGTTCGGGTAAATACGAATGCTTATTTGTTTTGGTAGTTCATAGTTCTGGTTTTCTTTTAAGTCTTGCTTGGCTTCTTGCAATAGGTCAAAGACTTCTTTTAAACGACTTTTATCTGCAACTGAAGCTGTTTCAACTGTAAAGCTGCCATCTGTTGCTTGTGACCAAGTTTGTGCAAAGACTAGGAACAGCAGCGTTCCTAATGCTAAGCAGTACAATAGCCTCCTTAAGTTTTTAAGGAGGCTATTTATAGACTTACTCTGAAATAAACAATCTTGCATCGTTACTAATACCCTTTATTTCAGGCTCATACATAAGCCAAGCTTGGGTTGGCAAGGCAGCATATTCACCTGGGGTTTCTGCCCGCATAATGTAACTAAAACTTACCGAGTCACCTAAGTAACTAAAGTAAAAATCAATGCGTTCATCTCTAATGTCTCGACCATCATACCAGTAGTTCCAACCGTAAAAGTCATAGCCAAAACGAGGCTCGAGTCCTGTGATTCTAAAAGCTTGGTCATCTTCAATCACGCGAAAGCCTGCAGGTAGAGGGTCATTTACCATAACGTAGCGGTACTTATCTTCTGGGTCTATGCTTACCGTAACAAGTACATAATCACCAGCTTTAACACTGCTCGTTAACAAACTACGGTCATAACTGTAAGACTGTGTTGCTTCATCATAAACAGGTGTTAATCGCTCATAGAGTCGCTTTATGCGAAAGTGCTCTGTTTGCGGGCTAAAGCTGTCTGCTTCGGCAAAGTAACTCACGTTTGCACTGCTGTAAAGCGTACCTTCACCTGAAATGCTTAACTCGAGTGTGTTATCGCCTGTGCTTAATTGGCTTAATGGGATTTCTATGCCGTCTGCAGTTTGCCCTGCTATGGCTTGATTTAAGATTTCTTGTCCGTTGAGGGTAGCTGTTACTTGATATTCAGCGCTACTTTCACCTGTTGTTTCAGCTAGCACTAAGGCTGCTTTTACAATGGCTGCGGTTTCTTTGGTCGAATCCCAGTAAGAACCGTCACGCTCGAGTAAAAGCCAGTTGACTAATTTGGGAATAATGGGTGATGTGGGGCGTAGTTTAACGACTGCTTCTAAGGTATAGGCTGTGGCTTCAAGGCTATCATCATTCCAGTAGTAACGCGGCGCGGTACTTTCAGCGTAAGCTACACGGTCACGCTCTACCACAGCGCTTAAAAGAAGCTCGAGTACCCTGTCTGCTTCTTGCGTTTGATTAGCTTCAAGCAAAGCAAGGCTGCTTAAGGCAAGACCGTAAGGTGACATGTTTTCGTAACTAACTTGCGTTCCTAAACCTTCAATACTGTAAGCAGCTCGAGCGAGTGCGTAGTAAGCGTAGGCTTTTCCGTCAGCATCTACCACGCGGTAATCATCAATACTTTCTGTATTTACGGTTGTTTCAAGGTAGCTAAGGGCCCACTCGAGCACATAATCTCTAATTACGTAGCCTGCGGCTTTTGCGTCTAGCAAGCCATTTACAACATAAGCGCTTATAAAGACACTCGAGCTGTCATGTTGCCAGAAGCCCCAACCGCCATCATCATGCTGAAAGTCATAAATGCGTTTGAGTCCTTTGGCGACCATGTCATCAAGATTAGTAGCGACATCTTCTGGTAAGTTCGCAAGCTCACCGGCTTGTGCTGCCAGTACACTCGGGTAAAAACGACTCATGGTTTGCTCAGTGCAACCATAAGGGTAGCCCGCTAGGTAAGAAAGTGCGGGTGATACCGCTGCGGCTAACGAAGGGGTTAAGTAAAGAGTACCTTGTGCAGCAGTTAAATCAGTTGCCTCTGGCAAATTAAAGCTCCAAATACTCGAGCCACTATCTGCCCAGCCTAGGTCATTGCGTAAGCCATGCGGTAAAACAGGAATCGCTACTTTCATAGCGTCTGAATCACTAGTTGTTAATGCACTCGCGGTAACACTCGCTGTACCAAGTTGAGTCGCGGTAACAGTATAATCTGCGCTTACTCGCCCACCTGCTGGCAAAGTAATGGATGTAGCATCAGGATTGCTTAGCTCGAGTTCTGCTGAACTAATTTGCAATTGACCGTCAACGGTTTCTTCTAGATTACTCTGACCAATAACTCGCAGGTCAGCTTGGTCATTTCTAATGAAAAAGCGTGGTGCTGCTAGGCGAGCAATAACGGGTAAAGATGTCTTTACGCTGTAAGTGTTTTGCCCTACTTCGTCACTAAGGGTTATAGCTCTGGCTGTTAAGCGCCATTCTGTTAAGTTATCTGGAAACTGCACTGTCACGGTGGCTAGTCCTTGCTCATTAGTTTCAAGCGTAGGCAACCACAGAATAGTATCGCGGAAGTCCTCTCGAACTTCAGCAGTAGCAAGTTCAGCTTTACCTTGCGCAAATACAGCTTCATTCATAGCTGATCTTGCCATAGGTGCAGCAGCCATATCAGCTAGGGGTTCAGCAGCACCAAAATAATACCAGTCACTCAGTTGCGTGCCAACCAGATTGCTTTGCAAGGCATAAAAGAATCCACGAATATCTGCTGTAGCGTCAGGTCGTACTAAGTAAATTCCTTCATCTACCAGTCCTACCGCCACTTGGGCTCGTACGCCGTTTCCAGCAGCATCAGAAACTCGCAAGCTAAACTCCCCTGTTTCTTGGGGTTTAAAGGTATCCGAATTAGAGGTGATTTCTACATTAAGGAACTTGTCTACAGGTGGTACCCGAAAGCCAGCCGTATCAAAATAAGTTGAGCCGTTACCCACAATAACGACTGACAAATAACCATTGGGGGTCATCTTAGCAGTTATAGGTAATTCGTAAGTTAGAACGGAGCCATTCAGTTGAATTAACTCGTAAGATGCTAAGTCTTGCCCTTCATGAGTAATAAGCGCGTAAGCATCTTCAACAGGTGATTGAATTACAAATCTAGCTAGCTCACCTACCTCGTACTCTTCTTTATCGCTACTTATGTTAAGCCCATCATAAGCCCAGTACCAACGA
>CAZWJZ010000353.1:3560-4958 GCA_964634665.1 uncultured bacterium
ATGCTTGGGTTTCGCGCCCCGCGGCATCTTCAGCTGTAACTACAAAGCTATAAGAACCCTGCTCATCAAAACTTACCTCAAAAACAGCAAAACCCTCTTCATTTGTAACCGCTCTATAAGTTTGTCCTTTAATGCTGCGGCTACCCGAACCACGCTCCCAAACATAACGCTCTGTTGAAAGACTAACTGGCACACTCACCGCTTGCCCTAAAATAGATTCCGCACGCACGCTAACCTGAGCGGTTTCGCCTAGTTTATACGCGTAACGGTCGGTCTGAACATCTAGCACAACATCCGCTCGATAAGCGACCAAACTACCTCTAGCTGAAACTTCTCTCCGCGCTTCATCCGTCACGCCAGCTTCTATACTTAACTCGTAATCAAAGTCATCTTGCGGCAAAGTCACGCTAACAAGCAAATTACCGTTTTCATCTAAAACACCTTCAGCCCGTTCAATCATGTCACCGCCATAATAAGAGCTGTAAGCGTAGTCTTCGTAAAAGCCAAAGCGTGAACTGTACGTCCAACGGTAATAAGGTTGCTTAAGTACCGCGTAGCTAACCTTGGCACCCGCAACTGCGCCCCCAAAAAGATACTCTGCATTAATAGTAAAGGCAGCATTATCTCCTTGAACCGCAACCTCTTGCTCAGAGCTAACCGTGACACGATACTCAGGCTTCTGAAACTCCTGCACTTCAAAACTGCCATAATTGGTTTCACCATTCACTTGTGTTTCAATACTGTAATAGCCAAGTGGCGGTTCAACACTCAGCGTTAAGTCACCAGAAAAACTACCAAAAGCATCCGTCAAAAAGTCCTGACGGTAAATCTCAGTACCTTCACTATCACGAATAAGCACCTCAGCTGACTCATCTACCAAAGGACGCAAACCCGAAGGCGAACGCGCAATCCCCTTAAAAAAAACCGTGTGACTAGGACGATACACAGGCCTGTCTGTCTGCATATAAATCTTTGTAGACTCGAGTGCCCAGTACTGCCAGTAGTTATCACTAAACGCCCATGCATCCCCATATTTAGCGGCAACCACAAGATCATTAATACTATCGGTAGTAAATTCAGTTAAGCCCTGCTCATCAGCAAGCCCTTCAGCGTAAAGCGTTTCAGCTTGCAGCAAAAACACTTTTGCTCTTTGAGGCACCCCAGAGTTCTTCTGCGCGGTATAACTCAAAACCGTATTTTGATCAGACTTAACCACCAAGGAAAGATCCGTTACCAGCAATAACGTGGCACTTTTACTCGAGCCAGACTCGAGCTGAGCAAAGTACATACCTATGGGTAACTTACCAAGGCTGACTGTTTCATAGTAATTATCCCGCTGTCTCGCAATGTCAAAAGTCTGCACAGCTTCTAAGTCAAGGTCTTCAGTAGCCTGAAAAT
>CAZWJZ010000354.1:0-4928 GCA_964634665.1 uncultured bacterium
ATTGCCACTGTCCTTGAATCCTTGGACCATAAGTTCCACCAACGTCATACATGACACTTCCAAAAAAGACGTTTTTTGGAAGTGTCTTAATATCAATTTCAGACAAGTGTTTGCTAATACTAGACATGGACTTTTGTCCTGATGAAGCTTTATTATCTTGTTTAAACATCATAACTTTGACCTGTTCAAAAGCTATTATAGCAGGATTATATGGTTAATTTCAGACAGCTTTTATGGCTTTTTGAAATTTAACTCCAAAGTTATAGGTTTTGCTTAGGAGGCAGGTATGGTAGCACGTTTCAGGTTGCTTTTGCTCAGTTTACTTTTATTAGGCTCATCAAACGCTTTTGCGCAGGAATTAGAGCTTTGGACCTTTGTTAATACCCATGCTCGTTGGTTTGAAGAACAAGCAGAGCGCTATAAGGCTGAGGTCAATCCTGATTTTAGCCTTAAAGTTGTTGAAATTGCTGGAAGCGATTTGTTTGACCGTCTGAGAATCTCATTACAGTCTAGTGGTGCGGGGGCCCCTGACCTTGCTGATATCGAGCAAGGTGCCTTTGGTAGCTTCTTACGGGGTGGTGGCGACCCAGGTTTGGTACCGCTCAATGAAATGCTCGAGTCGGGTGGCTATAATGATCAACTTGTAGCAGCTCGTCAGGCACTTTATACATATGAAGGAACAACTTATGGCGTTGAGCATGCTCTAACGCCTGTTGTGCTTTATTACCGCGCCGACATTTGGGAAAGTGCTGGCGTCGACCCGCAAAGTTTTGAAACTTGGGATGACTTCGTTGCGGGTGCAAGAGTTGTAAAAGCAGAAAATCCTGATGTAGTTGCCTTGCCTATAAGTGAAGCTTTGCCTGAGCTACTTTTAAGGCAACGGGGTGGCGACTTTTTTGATGCCGAAGGTAACGTTACCATTGATTCTGAGCTATCAATTGAAACAATGAATTGGTTGCTCGAGCTACAGGCGGAAGGTCTCGCAGCACAAATGCCCGCTGGTGATGCCAACTGGGCTGCTTTCAAAGATGGAGCCCAGATTGCTATGGTGGGTGCTGACTGGTACGCGGGTTTCTTTAAAGACAACGCTCCCGAACTCGAAGGAAAATGGAAGGCTGCGCCGCTACCTGCATGGGAATTGGGTGGCACCCGCACAAGTGTATGGGGTGGCACAGGGCTTACCATCATCAATACCAGTCCAAATATTGAAGAGGCTAAGAAGTTTCTAGAGTTCGCAATGCTATCTGTTGAAGGTAATGTACGTCGGTTCGAGTTAACCAACCTTTTCCCTCCATTTATTCCAGCCATGGATAATGAGCGTTTGCATGCCGCTGATGCCTATTTTTCTGGACAAGATCTAGGTGCACTATTTGCTGATGTAGGCCCAGAAGCACCAGCTCAGTACCAGAGTCCATTCCGTACACAACTCAACGACTTAAGGGCTGCTGCATGGCAAGATCTCATGGATGGCAACCGCACACCCGAAGATGTGTTTAACGAAATTGCGAACACTATTCGTGATGAGATGGACTTTTAGCCTAAATATTTAAAAGCTTTGATTGAGATTAATCAAAGCTTTTAAATATTTGAACGTCAGTGAGATATATGTATCGAATCGGCAAAAAACTTGCGCCCTATTTGTTTATAAGCCCTTTTTTTATTGGTTACGCCGTATTCTTTTTTGTACCTGTGGTTCAATCTTTACGCCTAAGTTTTTATAGACGTGTGGGGCTTAATGCTGAGTCAAACTTTATTGGCTTTGGTAACTATGTTCGGCTATTTACCAAAGATGACCTTTTCATAAAGTCTTTGGTAAATACAACCTATTACGCTTTGGGTAGCATCTTAATCATTGTGCCTTTAGCGCTTCTATTGGCACTTATTTTGCATATGCCCGGTTTGCGCTTTCGTGAATTTTTCAGACTTTTCTTTTTTACACCCAATATTACTTCTGGTGTTGTTGTCGGTATTATCTTTGGCCTTGTATTTGAAGAACAATATGGACTCATAAATAACTTGTTACTAGCCCCCTTGGGTGTGGAGCCAATTCGCTGGTTGCGCAACCCTAACTGGGTTATGCCTTCGATTATTTTGCTAGGAGTTTGGAAATTTACAGGCCTAAACGCTCTTTATTTTCTGGTGGGATTACAAAATGTGCCGCCTTCGCTTAAAGAAGCAGCTCGTATTGACGGAGCTAATCGCTTTCAGGTCTTTCGCCATGTTACTTTGCCCATGCTCAAACCTATTTTAGCGTTTGTGCTAACTTTTGCAATTATTGGCTCATACAATCTGTTTGCTGAGCCGGTGACCTTAGTAGGTGAAACAGGTGGTCCTCGTAACGCAGGTCTTACCATGACCATGTATCTCTATAATCGGGGTTTCCGTGAACTCAAAATGGGTTACGCTTCTGCGATTGGCTATTCGCTTGCCCTTATAATTGTTATTCTTACGATTATTCAGCTCTATCTCACTAGAGCTTTTAGGGACGACTAATGGAAAGTTCTCATGCCTCCCCTATGACTAGAATGATGTCTCGAATTGGCTGGCAAACGAAAGCACGCGGTAGGGTTCTGCTCGAGGCGGCCGTTATTTATGCACTCTTGTTCTTTTTTGCCGTACTTGTAGGTGTGCCCTTTATTTACATGATTACGGGATCTTTTAAAACCAATGGCGAAATCTTCAATTATCCAGTAACGCTTGCGGTACAAGACCCTACGCTAAATAACTACGAACGTCTGCTAAGCGGTGAGGAAATTCCTTATTTACGGCAGATGCTTAATAGTGTTGTTATTTCGGTTAGTCAAACCCTGCTTACGCTCTTTTTTTCCTCTCTGGTTGGTTGGGGGTTTGCTAAATACGAGTTTCGTGGCAAAACCTTTTTGACACTCTTTTTGTTAGCGACCATAGCTATTCCTTTTCAAGTGACGCTAGTACCGCTGTTTCAACTTATTGTTAGAGTGGGTCTTTTAGATAATTTTCTAGGAGTCATTTTGCCCAGTTCAATTAGCGCCTTTGGGGCATTCTTTATGATGCAAGCTATGCGCAGCGTACCTAATGAATTACTCGATTCAGCACGTATAGATGGTGCTTCGGACTGGGGCATTTATTGGCGTGTTGGATTGCCGCTTGTTAGGGGTGCTTTGGCAGTACTAGCTGTGTTGGTATTTTTGGGCGCATGGAATGATTATTTATGGCCACTTATTGTCCTCCGTACACCTCAAAACTTTACTTACCCTTTGGGTCTAGCGAGTTTACAAGGCCTTTACAAAGTTGAATACGGCATGATTTTAGGAGGCTCCTTTATTGCAACCTTGCCTGTTGTGCTTATTTTTGTGGCCGGACGCAAACATTTGCTTGATAATTTAGCAATGGGCGCAATCAAAGGATAGGAGCAATTTATAGTTAAAAGTGTTGCGTATAGTAAACCGCGAATAGCAAAATAGTTAGCTGTGAACAATAACAGTAGGAACCATGACTCTAAGCTATTGTCTACTAAGCAATGGTGTTAGTTCACCCAAAAAAAGTAGGGATTTGATTTTGCTTTGTAAATCAATCAGCGCTTTGTTTTAAATTTTTTTTGAAATATTAATTTCTAAAGGTTCTGATGACCTAATCCAAATAGGAAGCCTAAAGAATATTACATTTTAAGGCCTAATTTTAGATACTAAAACTAACACCAAAGGTTACTAAGCTCAAGGGAATTACATTTCAACAAAAATATTTTATGCGAAACTAACCCTAAAGAATCAAAGGATATTTAACATGATGAGAAGTACAAAAATTAGACCCAAAACCAAAGTTGTTGACAGCGACCAGCAACTCGAGTCTCTCAGCAAAAGTGGCACAAACTTCATAACTGAGACTACGAAGGCTAGCAATGGTAGTTTGCGAGATTTTTATGAAGAAAATGGTTATCTGGTTGTGCCAAATGCCCTTTCTGAAAGTGACTTAGAGGAACTTCGCACCGAAACTTTAAGTATTTGCCGAGGCGAACGTGGTGAGATAAAAGGCTTTGAACCTGGACTTAAAGAAGAAAGTGCGGAGGAAACCTTGCGGCGCTACCTTTGCATACATTTCCCTGACAAAATATCTAAAGTTATGCGTAAGTACTTAGGTACATCAAAAATGGTAGAAACTTTAACCCAAATTATTGGGCCAAATGTTAAGTGTATGCAATCAATGCTGTTTATCAAAGCCACAGGTAAACCAGGTCAAGCTTGGCATCAGGATGAAGACTTTATTCCAACTAGAGACAGTTCACTCACAGGCGGTTGGATAGCAATGGATGATGCTACTATTGAGAATGGTTGCCTCTGGGTTATACCTGGCTCACATAAGCATGGCATTTTATGGCCAATGGAGCAGCAGCAAGACACCCGTTTTGACTGTACCGACGAATCTACGGGCTTTCCCTACAGTGACGCTGACGCGATTCCTGTTGAGGTAAAAGCAGGTTCAATAGTGTTCTTCAATGGTTACTTATTACACCGTTCATTTCCTAATCGTGCCCAGAGGGGCTATCGCCGTGTACTGGTCAACCACTATATGAATGCTAACTCTTTACTACCCTGGCAGTTTCCCAAAGATGGAACACGGATAGCCTTAGCCGATTACCGCGATATTGTGATGGTGGCAGGTAAAGACCCTTACGCCTACAAAGGGACTGAAGTAATTGCCGAAGCAATGGTGCGCCCAAGTGGTGAGGGTGGCTGCATTAGTTGGGAGGACGAAGAACAATGACATAATCCCCCTAGTTGAAACTAGGGGGATTATGATGCCTCAAACAGTAGTTGGCCATAACTAAGGATTGGAGTCAAAATGTCCATTAAGTTCATTTTTATCGTCTGGAACGCTATTTCTTGAGGTTATAATTCCCTATGCAATCAGCTTGTGATCATTATTCTTCTGACTGGGGTATCGGAGTCACG
>CAZWJZ010000355.1:0-4927 GCA_964634665.1 uncultured bacterium
GAGATATTTAATGTACAAGATCATATTGGCAAACCCATGATTATTAACTTCTGGTCACCCACCTGCCCACCTTGCTACGATGAAGCACCTGAGTTAGAGCGTACATGGCAAAAATACCAAGATGAAGTATTAGTTATCGGTGTGCACACTAGAGACAGTGGACTAGAAGGTGGAAACGCATTCTTAGATCAATTTAACATTAGCTTTCCTAATGTTTTTGATGAAAAAAGACGCCTCATGATTGATTACGGCCTCTTTGGATTACCCGAAACCTTCTTTGTAAATAAAGAGGGTGAACTTGTCTATAAACACGTAGGCCAAATAAGTGAACTGTTCTTAGAAAGACAAATAGAGGAATTATTCTAATGACTAGCTATTTAAAGGAGCAAAGCAAAAGAAAGACAGTAAGATGGCTAATTTCTTTGCTTTTTCTTCTTTCTTTCTCCTTTGCTATAATGCAAGAAACCGAACTCGAGCAGCGTGTCTTTGAAATTGCTAGAGATTTACGCTGCCCTGTTTGTACTAGTGAAAGTGTGTCAGACTCGAGTGCTGATATTGCGGTTGAGATGCGTGTCATTATTCAAGAGAAACTTGAGGCAGGGGAGAGCGAAAGAGAAATCAAGGCGTTCTTTCAGGAGCGTTATGGAGACTGGATTTTGCTTGAGCCACCTAGGCGGGGTATTCATTTGGTAGTTTGGTTACTACCCACAATTGTTGCTGCTATTGGTGCGGGTGTTTTGATTATGCTCGTTCGTCGTTGGACCAAAAGTTCACAAGAGACCATAACGGTTGATGCTGCTGATTTGGCGCGTGTCAGGGAAGCACTAGATAAGGCTTAAATGTTGACAAGCATTATTATAATTTTACTGGCTATCCTATTCTTTGTCTACGTGGCAATACCCCTTCTTTTTCCAAGCCAAACCGATGAACTCCCTGATTTACGGGACCCGATAAAGCAAGATCTCGAAGAAGAACGAGATGCGCTTTTTAGAGCCATTAAAGAACTCGAGCTTCGCACAGATTTGGCGGTTTTGCGTCGTGAGCAGTTACGAGCGCGCTACGAAGCCAAAGCGGCGAAAGTACTGCGCTCTTTAGATGATCGTACGGCTGAACTAAAAGGCCAAGCGCCACCTAAGCGAAAGCCAAGCACATCTAGACTCCCTTTTGCCTCTTTAGGTTTGCTGAGCATTATGGTGATTATGGCGACTGTCATGACCTCTTATGTACTACCTAGAGTGGGTGAAAACAGCATGATAACCACTTTCTTTGAAGGAGATTTACAGCAAGCGCAAGCCGTTCGTGATTTGCAGCGTGCAGCTAATCGAAACCCGAGTGTTGAAACCTTAAGCGCATTAGGTGATGCCTACTGGAATCTTGATGAAGCTGAGCAAGCTGAAGAAACCTATTTGCGCATGATTACTGAGCTACAACCACCCCCCGCTATTGCCTACAGACGTTTAGGCTACCTTAAATTACAAACAGATGTAGCCGCAGCACTTAACTACCTCGAGCAAGCTCGAGCTGTTGATCCTAATGATTCTGAAACGCTCTTTGCCTTAAGTGAGATTTATTTTGCGCAAGCCCAACCTGACGCTGCCATTGAAGTCTTAGAGCAACTTATGCTACTACCTTCAGAACAAGGAAATATAGAAGAGTTAAACGCAAGACTCGAGCTTTTTACTTCAATTGCACCTGTTTTAAATGCCGCAACGCAAGACCCAACAGAAGAAAACTTGATGGCTTTGGCTAACGCCTATTGGGACGCCGAAGAGCAAGAGCGCGCTGCCGATATTTACGTGCGGGTTGTGTCTAACTTTAACCCGCATAAGGGCCTTGCTTATAGCCGCTTAGGACAACTTTTGTTCTTTAATGGCCAAAATGACCAAGCTATTAACTTGTTAACTCGAGCTGTCGAGGTAAATGATACTGACCTTACTAGCTTATTGTTTTTAGGAAATGCTTACTTTAGTATTGAGCAGTACCAAAGTGCAATTGATACTTGGACTCAATATGTTAGCGTCGCAGGTAGTGAAGAAGCCGCAGGGCGAGTACCAAGCTTAATTGAGAGTGCCCAAGCAAGACTTGCGGAAGCCCAGTTAGTAGGTACAGAAACCTTAGCCATAGCGCAGGTTTATGCAGCTAATTGCTCAGCTTGTCATGGTGCCAATGGGCAAGGTGGCGTAGGCCCTCGCTTAGTAGCTAATCGAAGTGCCATGAACGAAGCGAATGTTCGTAGTATCATTCAATATGGTCGAGGAACCATGCCGGGCTTTGGCGCTATACTAAGCGAAGAACAACTAGCTGAACTCACGCTCTACATAACCCAAGAGCTCTCACAAGGTCAATAATGCCTGAAGTTACGCCCAAAGTAATTGAAGAAGTTTTAGAAAAAGACGCCAGTCGCCGGCAATTCATAACATGGCTCTGGCGGTTACCTGTCATTGCTGCTTTAGGGGGGGCAGGCTACGCAGCATGGGAAGCCTATAAACACTTAGATAAAGCCAAACCCACAGACACACCTAACTTCAGAGTCACAGAAAAACTCGAGCTGGTCAGCTTAGCAACACTCGAGCCGTTATGGTCAACGTTTGAGTTTGCCATTGAGGGTATTCCTGCTATTGCTATTCGGGTACCAGATGCAATTCCTGGTGGCTTGAGTATTGCTGATAAGCATTTTATTGCTTTTAGTCGAGTCTGCACCCACCAAGGCTGCATTGTTAAACCAAATCAAAATTACGAAGCAATTGCGGTTTCTTATAATTACCGCACAACTTCACCTGTTTTGGCCTGCGGTTGTCACTTTAGTATTTTTGATATTAGCAAAGCAGGTGAGGCGGTTAGCGGGCCAGCCATTCAACCCTTACCTAGAATTAGGCTAGAGGCTGATGCTGAATCGCTTTATGCTGTCGGTATAGAAGAAGTGTTAACTTAGTTGATAAGTCAAGCTGTCTTTTTTTGTTTCGCTAGAGTTACTATCAAGATACCAACAAGAATAAGTACTCCTCCCGCGGCACTTTGCCATGTAGGGCTTTCTTTAAACAAAAAGACTGACCAAATAACCGTTAAGACAGGTGTTAAGGTAAGCACAATCGTATGAATATTAAGACGCATTTGACGTAACGCCCAGTAGTACAAAATGCGACTCAGCACAACATCCACCGTAGCAGTAATCAGTAACAGAAGATAAGTAAACGGGGTTGGTGGTAAGCTTAGATTATTGGATAATGTCATGAAGACTGCCAGAAAAAAGCAAGTCATGACCAGACGCCATAAGAAAAAGTTTAAGAACTCCATCTGTTCACCAAAACGCTTAACAATAGCAATATGCAAAGCATAAAAAACAACACTAAGCAGAACAAATAAAGACCCAAGGCGCAAGACATCACCTGCCTGAAAGCTAATGACAAACGCACCTACAATGCAAAGTGCGGCACCCATCAACTCTCTTTGAGACAGTTTCTCTTTAAGCCAAAAATAACTCAATGCCAAAGTAATAACTGTTGAAATACGACTTAGTAATGAGGCTGTACCTGCATCAATAAATTGAACGGCTGTGTAACTACCCACTGTCGCAGCAGCTACCAAAAACCCAATGCTCACAAAAAAGCAAGCATGCTCTTTAAATACGCGCCAATTGACACGCTTAGTTAAAGACGCATAGACTGCAATTTGAAAAGTGGCAATAAGCAAGACAAAAAAGCTCGAGCTGTATGCTGACATGAGTGGGGCTAAAGCTCTAGCAAATATAAGGTGAAAGCTATCTATAAAAAGCATAGCAATAAGCGCTGCGCTTGTTTTTTGGTTCAGGCTAGCCTGAGATGAGTTAGGCATGGACGGGTATCTTACAATAGATTGATTGAACCGTGATGCATAGCAACGGAATCATTGTTCAAGCTGACCAGACAGTTATGGACTGCTTGTATTATTTGGGGTGGTTGAAAGAGGATTAATCGCCGTTTGAGCAGCTAACTGACCGGCAAGTCTTCACTATGATTGAGGCACCTGGCTTTACACTCTCTGCGAGCCAAAACAAGCATTTTAGTACCCAAAAAGCTGACACTCGAGTTTGGCTTTTTGCCAGCGGAGTTTTTTATCTTGGTGTATTCTTTTTATATAACTTTTAGGAGGCAATCATGCCAGCTTTACTTGATACGGTTGATCCGGATGGGCTTTTAGAGTACTCAGTTGTTTATACCGATCGTTCCCTTAACCACATGTCACAGTCTTTTCAGAGCGTCATGCGAGATATCTCAGCAACCCTTAAAACAGTTTATAAGGCAGATGCTGCCGTGGTGGTGCCAGGTAGCGGTACTTTTGGTATGGAGGCTGTTGCAAGGCAGTTTGCTGCCGATAAAAACTGTTTGGTTATAAGGAATGGATGGTTTAGTTACCGCTGGAGTCAAATTTTTGAAATGGGTAAGATTCCTGCTAAAACCACGGTACTAAAAGCACGCAGGCTAAGTAATGAGCATCAGGCTGCCTTTACCCCTGCACCTATAGATGAAGTTGTAGCAACCATTAAAACAGAGAAACCTGACCTTGTGTTTGCCCCGCATGTTGAAACCTCCGCAGGCATGATTTTGCCTGATAATTACTTAAAAGCTGTGGCTGACGCTGTTCATGAAGTGGGCGGCATGTTTGTGCTTGACTGCACTCTGGTAAGAAGTTTATGCAAGAAGGCATGCAGATTGCTGCGGGCGTAGCTTTACAGTGCGATGAACCTGCTGACTTTCAGACCTTTAGATTAGGCTTATTTGGTTTAGATAAATTGCAAAATGTAGATCGTACTGTTGAGACGTTTGAAAAAGTACTAAATACTATTTTGAAGTAAATTTTTTTAATAGCCTAAGTTAATCCATAGTAGGTTTGCAAAATAACTGAGTTTGTTTGTCCGTTCTCGCTCTGCTCGGGTGAATTTGCATTTTTC
>CAZWJZ010000356.1:0-1327 GCA_964634665.1 uncultured bacterium
CAAGATAGCTTAAAAGCTCAGCTGCTTTACGCCGAACAATTATGTTTCTATTGTCAAGTGCGCCTTCTAAAAAAGCCTCATCTGACAAACTTAAATTGCTAGCGAACGTTCTTATAATCCAGTTTGAAGCTGCATTTTGCTCTGACGCCCATGTGCTTTGCACAAGCTTTAAAGCCAACTGCGGTTCATGCCGTCTTGCTTGCCATAAAATACCTTGGCGAGTATGACTTTGTTTTGATGCCCACTCTCTTTGCAGTCCCTCCCAGCTTAAAGAATCTTGCGAGGCAAAATACCAAGTTTCTTCTTGAGCTGCCAACCACCTGCCTGTATTACCTAGAACTGGCACTAGATAAGGTCTTAAGGCGTAAAGCTTACTGGCGCGATCAAGTAAAGCAGGTAAAAGATGCGCTGCTACGCGCCAGTTATGCTCAGCAATTAAACTTAAACTCTCAGGCATAGTTTCAGCAAAACGACCTTCAAGACTATCTTTCAAAACGCTAGTCAAGCCTTCAGGGCAAAGCTGCAAGTCCTCAGCTTGCGAGGCAGACCAATCATGATGACTAAGCTCGAGTGTTGCTAAGCTTTGTCCTATCTCTGTATAAATAGCTTGGCTTGCTGTGTTTAGCAAAATGCTGCGCACCTTAGCTTCACTTAGGTTTTCTTGGGTGCTGCCTAAAAAGGCAAGTCTGGCGGCCTCGAAACCAAACCTCTTAGCTAAGCTACTATTATTCATCAACTGCCTCCTCGCATTGCTTTTAAGTCAACAATCTTATTGTCTACTACCATGCTTATAGGCTGAAAATGTTCATGGTGCTCTCCAAATACGGTTACGCCCTCCCCAAAACTTGCAGCACGCAAATGCCACTTAGCAGGGATTTTTTTAACTAAGGGTATAACACCCCCTTCCTTGTCTTGGAAAAACCAATTCTCTTTATGTTGAATTAATTTGACAGCCTTAAATAAAGCAGGTTTTGATCGCAACCAAGGGTTTTGACTAAGCAGGACTTGCTGCTCTTTATGCCATTCAGATAGCAACTCAAATGCCTCTATTTGTGGCGTGAAGCTTGCAAACTCAAAAGACTCGAGTTCTGCTTGCAGGGGCACACTTCCTTTGTAAAAGCGCAGCTCTGCCTTAAAGCTTGCTCCGACCACAAATCTATTGTCATTAGCTTGACTGCTTAAGTTTTGGTTTTCAAGCTCGCTACTTTGACTGGCACTTACTAAACTTGGAGCTAAACTTTGAACGTTATTTGTTTGAGATACGTTGACTTCAATAAGGGCAAATTGTTTATGTTCATTAGCCCATAGCCATGCGTACTCTTTCAGT
>CAZWJZ010000356.1:1337-4888 GCA_964634665.1 uncultured bacterium
GGGCCGGTTTACTACCAATAGCAAACAACAAGTCAGCCTGAATGGCATCTGAAAGAACATTAAAGCGTTTAAAACCTTCTAATAATAGCTGTAATTTTGCAATTTTTTCGAAACTAAGTCCAGGCCAATCCTCTTTCAAAATACCGAAGCGCCACAATTGAATTTCATTTGCTAAATCCGGCAAATGCGCATCATGCAGGCGTTGCACAATGACCTGCCAAGAACTAAGGGGGAAGTCTTTTGCCTGCTCAAGCCCTAAGCTCAGCAAATCATGCAACCAGCGCTCCAAAAGCTCGAGTCCTGCTTGTTGCGCCTGACTTAAACCATGCTGCTGCGCGGAGCTTGGTTGCAAAGGCTTAAGTACTAAAACTGCTTGTGCCCACTCAGGCGGGCTTGCCTCACTTAAGCTGGCTGGCTCAGCAGCCGCTATTAACAGTAAGGCAAGCACATGATTACAAGGCAGTAAACTAGCGTTGCAACTGCACTGCCCAAGAAGATTAGTTCGCTTTATAGAAACCAAAATATCTTCTTTGTCTTTAACTAAAAACTGACCCCACAAAAGCTCATCGTTGTAGGCTAGTTGCGACCAACGGTAGCTTTGTGCCATAACACGACTCGAGCGTGCGCTATGATCATTTTTAGCTAAGCTAAGAACTTGCTCTGAATTAAAAGGTAAAATCTGTTTGTTCACAAGGCCATTCTCTCAACGGTCTCGGCGGGTTGATTATGGAAAACAATCTTTGCAACCCAAGACAAAAACTGCTTTGCAACAGACTAACATAGTCATTAAATGCTATTCCATCATTATTTCTTAATATATACAAGCCTGACTTTCTCAAGTCTTAACTCTGCCAAAGCAAAATGCTTACAAAAACCTAGCTTGAAGCATCTGATCTTTACAACAAAGCAGTGTGACGCATTTAGGTGCTCATAGTTTCAGTTTCGGGCACACTAGAGTTCATGAAACAAATACTTGTCACAGGCGGCGCAGGCTACATAGGCTCAGTCGTGATACGCCAACTCCTAGCAAAAAACTACTCAGTGAGAGTCATAGATAGCTTACGCTTTGGCGGAGAAGCCCTGCTTGAAGTCCTAGACCACCCAAATTTCGAATTTATTAAAGCAGACGTCACCCAAACCGAAACACTCGAGCCTCACCTTAGTCAAGTTTGGGGCATCATTCATTTAGCTGCTATTGTCGGTGATCCTGCTTGTTCTTTAGAACCAGAACTAGCTGTTGAAACTAATTTAGAAGCGTCCAAACGACTCTATGACCTTGCCAACAAAAAGGGCGTAAAGCGTTTTGTGTTTGCATCTACCTGCTCAAATTATGGCAAAATGCCAGATGCCGAAGGCTTTGTAACAGAAACCTCAGCTTTAAGCCCAGTCTCTATATACGCTGAAACCAAAGTTGCGTTTGAACGCTATCTACTTGAGCAAGAAAAAACCAATACCTGCATACCCACCTGCTTGCGCTTTTCAACCGTTTACGGTATTTCACCAAGAATCAGGTTTGATTTAACCGTAAATGAATTCACCAAAGACTTAAGTCTTGGGCGTAAACTCATTATCTTTGGCGAGCAATTCTGGCGCCCCTACTGCCATGTAACTGACCTAGCCCGCTCAACTCTAGTGGTACTCGAGTCTGACGAGGCTAAGGTTGCGTTTGATGTTTTTAATGTTGGTGATACAAATGAAAACTATCAAAAACAAACCATTGTTGAGCTTATTAAGAACTCTGTTCCTGATGCTGATATTGAGTACGTACAGAGAAATGAAGACCCACGTGACTATAGGGTTAATTTTGACAAAATAAAAACAGTTTTAGACTTTGAAATAAGCCGAACCGTTCCTGATGGCATAGCTGAGATTTATCATTTGCTAAGCAATGGCTTTTTGACTGACCCTGATGATCAGAAGTATCTAAATATTCCGAAGAAAAAGTAACAAAAGAGGGTCTCACTACCTTCACACGACCCTCTTTTTAATAAGTTTTTAGCCTGCTGGTTTAATAACCACTCTACGGTCGCTACCCTGACCTGTTGATTCACTCACGACACTCGGGTCATCTGCAATTTCCATATGAATAATGCGTCGTTCCCCTGCGTTCATGGGTTTAAGGATGTACTCTCTACCTGTAGCCCGAACACGCTCAGCTGCTTTTCTAGCGGTTTGGCTAAGCCGGTCATCGCGACGCTTCTTATAGCCACCTACATCAATCACAACACGAATATTATCTTCTTCATTTCGGTTAAGCACCGCGTTGGTTAAGTACTCAAATGCCTGCAAAGTTTTACCATTTCGCCCAATAATTTTGCCAGAGTCGCCCCCAAAAATATCAGCATAAACACGGTTATCTTCGACACTTGAGACTTCAACAGCGTAACTAGGGTCAAAGTTCAGTAAAACATTAACCAGAAACGCCTCAGCTCGCTCAGCAAGGTCACCCTCTAGGGTCACATCAGGTATATCAACTTCTATGCTTTCGCTGCGAGCAAAATTGTCTTCAGGAACAGATATAGACTCATCGTCATCAACCGCGATGCCTAAACCTTCCAAATATTTATCTAAATTATCATCTGCCATGACTCACCTTTACGTTAGTTTACAACAGATATACCAAAGCGTCATGCAATAAATCATCATTAAGATAACGAAAGCCTTGATTGCGATTACATTTTCGCACCTTCTATCGAGTAACTTCATCTCTATTATTCGCTTAGCCCTAGCCATAAGAAACGAAAGCCTAAGGCTTAAGTAACTATTTTTTAAAGAAATGCAAGGACTTAAGAGAAGTGCTCAAAAACAAAAAAATGCTGACTTAAATTCGTCAACATTTTTTTAGCCTATAGAACCTAGCTAAGACTTAGGTTTGGTCTGCTTTTTAGTAGCTGAGTTATTATTTGATTTCTTTTTTACTTTAGTGGATTTTTTAGTACTAGGCTTTTCAGCATCAAGCGTTTTTGTTTGCTGTTGCTGAGGAGGATTAGCCGCTTCCCTAAGATTCTTAAATATCTCACCAAAACCACCACCGCCAGCGCCTGCAGCTGCAACAGGCAAAGCAGGTTGATTTCTTTTAATAAGCCAATACTGAAAGACCTGAACAAGCATAGATACAACCCAGTAAAGCGTAACACCTGCAGGAAAGCTAATCACAAAGAAGATAAAAATACCGTTAATAAGGAGTTGCTGTTGCAAAGACTGTTTATTACCTTGCGACATAAAGTAAGATTGCGCAAAAATAACACCAATATAAAGAACAGGTAAAATGTAAAACGGATCAGGCTGACCTAAATCAGGAATCCACAAGAAACCTTCATTAAACTCAAAGTTTGCGAAAACACGCCACAAAATAATAAACAACGGCATTTGCGCAACCACAGGCAAACAACCACCCGCAGGGTTTACCTTTTCAGTCTGATAAAGCTTCATAGTTTCTTGGGTTAGTTTTTCACGGTCATCTTTATACTTCTTTTGCAACGCGTGGCAAATGGTTTTGTGATGAGTGTCATAAAAAGATTGCCAATTTCTCAGTATTCAAAGCCGAGTTG
>CAZWJZ010000357.1:0-4849 GCA_964634665.1 uncultured bacterium
GGTTTAGCTTAGCAAATTTCTTTTGTTGCTTTTCGTTGTGTGCTATGCGCAGTACACCTGTAAAGTGCATGCCATGATTTAACCTTAGGCTTTCTAATTCTTGAGCTAACTGCTGCATGGCTGTTAGACCTTGTATGTCTAATTCTGTGGCTCTAGCGGTGCGGCCACGGTGGGGGTTTAAGAGCGCCATAGGCACAGATGATGCACCTTGTTTGCTTATACTACCTGCTTCTAGCAGGCTAACTTTGATACTATGGTTTTTGCTGAGTTCATACGCTAAAGAACAGCCGGCAATGCCAGCACCAATAATAAGAAAGTGAGGACGTTTGCCTGCTTGCGATTGAGTCACAGCTAGAAGTATAAAGAGCTAAGGGAGTTATTTATGTATGTGTATGTCTTCTTATTATGGTTGCATAGTGTTACACGTTGGTTAGTTGTCATTGCTGGGCTTGTTGCCCTTGTTGTTGCCATTTGGGGTTTGGTCAGTAAACGTAGCTGGGATAGCATTGATAAAACCGTTGGCGTAACGTTCACTTCCATTTTTGGTATTCAGGTTGTTGTGGGTCTTATTCTTTATTTTGTAAGCCCTGTTTACGGTATTCGTGGTTTTGGCTTTATGAATAACCCTGACTTTCGTGTTCAGGTTATTTTCTTCTCGGTTTATCATATTGCCATGATGCTAGCAGCCTTTGTCGTTGCTCAACTGGGATACTCGAGGGCTAAGCGAGCGTTAAATGCGACAGCAGCTTTCCGTACTGCACTTATTGGCTATGGTATAGGTTTTTTACTTATGTTTCTAGCGATTCCGTGGGGAATTAGACCTAACTGGCCTGTTGTAAGTCCTTTCTAACTTTAAAGGCTTTTCTTAATCTTATTTTTGAGCGTGAGCTAAACCTTCCCCTTTAGGTACTCTATTTTGTATACTACTTAGCTGTACCTCAAATTAGGCGAGAAAGGTCATCATGGAAGCTACAATGATTCAAACAGAAACCACTGTGGTAAGCAAACCCAAAGTACTGAGTGCTATGTCGGGTGGGGTTGACTCGTCTGTAGCGACCTACTTACTTAAACAGCAAGGTTTTGAAATTATTGGCTCTATGCTTCGCTTTTGGCCTGATGACCGACCAGCGGGCGCTTTTGACTTATGTTGCAGCCCAGAAGCAGCCTATGATGCACGCCGCATGGCTGATAAAATAGATGTTCCATTTTACCTGCTTGACTACCGCGAACTTTTTGATGAAATTGTAGTTGAACCCTTTATACCTAGTTACGAAAAAGGGGAAACCCCAAACCCATGTGTGTGGTGCAATAGGCATATTAAGTTTGGTTCTTTTGTTAAACGTGCCCAAATGCTTGGTTGTGACTTTATGGCCACAGGTCACTACGTTAAACGCATTGATGGCCCTAACGGTATAGAGTTACACCGTGGTGATGATGATAATAAAGACCAAACCTACTTTTTATGGGCCTTACCAAAAGATATTTTAAAGTACATTTTGTTTCCTTTGGGCGAGCTAAGCAAAACAGAGGTGCGCAAGCTAGCAAGTGAACAAAACTTTACCATAGCAGACAAAAAATCATCTAGTGGGCTTTGCTTTATAACGACTAGCGTACGTGACTACCTAACTGACTTTAGCGAAGAAAAGCCAGGCCCTATTCTTGATGCTAGTGAAAACCATAAAGAAATAGGAACGCATAAAGGCATTCAGTTTTACACCGTAGGTCAACGTAAAGGCTTAGGGCTGTATCACTCTCATCTTATTCGCTATGTCATTGACTTAAGACCTGAAGACAATACACTGATAGTAGGCACTAAAGAACAATGTCGCTGGCAGTCACTCACAGCTAATAGGGCAAATTTTTTAACTGACTTTGATAAGCTACCTAAACGCGTGTTGGCACAAACCCGCTACCGCCAAACACCAAAACCCGCAAGCTTAGAACTTATAGATGAAAATAACTTTTCACTGAAGTTTGATGACACTGTGTTCGCAGTAACACTAGGGCAATCTACTGTTATTTATGACGGTAACAGACTACTTGGCGGAGGAGTCATAAATTCAAGAGCTTAAGATTTGAAATTTGGAACAGATTTGGAACGCTTCTTTTTTTATGCTTAGTGCATGAATAAGAAGCGTTTTCCACATTCTTCATGCAAAGCCCTATGCTGCAACGCTAGTGAAACGCTTCGTTAAGCATAATAAATCAAAAGTAAGTTCGAAAGGAAAGTATTATGAAAAGATTTTTATTACTTATTAGCTTAACTCTTTTAAGCATAGGCATTGCCCAAACCCCCATAAACTCGAGTTCTGAACTTGTGCAAGCTCTAAACAATGGGGGTACGTATACGCTTGCTGCAGGTACTTATGAGTTAAGCGAAAAGATTATTGTGACAACTGACTTAAGTTTAACTGGCGCAGGGCTTAGCGAAACCCATATTATTAGCAGTACGCCACTAGCCTTAATCGTAGTGGATGGCGCTGAGAACATTTATTTTGAAGGTATTAACTTTGAATACCAAGGCAGTGAAGGTTCAGATGTTGTAGATATAAAAGACGCTAGCTTTGAAATAAAAAACAGTCGCTTTGCAGGCGGTGTTTATAGTGAACCTGCTGAAGATGACGAAAATGGTCTTTACTACGGCTCAGGTCTCTACTTATATGGCAGCGCTGAAGGCAGCATAAGCAATAGTATTTTTGAAAATAACCAACAAGATGGTGTTCATTTGGAGCAGGAAGCTCGAGTGACCATTAGTGATAGTGTTTTTAATGCGAATGATGGCGCTATTGCAGCGTTTGACAAAACGCAAGTGACCGCTACAAACAATCAATTTCGCAATAATGGTAGCTTTGACACTATAAGTGCCCTATATGCTGAAAGTACTGCCGTTGTGGGTTTACATAACAATCAATTTGAAAATAATTCGGGTGGCGCAGTCTTTTTATTAGGCACTGCTTACCTGAGTGCTACAGGCAATAAGGTTAGCTCGAGTGGTACTGAATATGCAGCGTTTACAGCGGGCGAAGAAGCAACTATGGCGCTTACAGACAATCAGTTTAGTCTAAATGAAGCTGGTGCAATTTATGCTTATGATAAAACTATTCTTCAGTTAACAAAAAACATCTTTACAGCTAATCATACCCAGAATCCTGATTTGACTTTATATACAGCTGTTTCCATTGGGGGGGAAAGTCAAGCAGAGTTAGTTGAAAATCAGTTTATTAGAAATCGCGGCGGTGCAATATATGGTTACGAAAATTCAAATCTAAGCGTTGATAAAAATATCTTTAAAGAGAATGGCAGTGAAGATGGTGATGTTGTAATAGTTTCAGATAACGCTGAAATCAGCCTAACTGAGAATAGCTTTACAGCTAGTTTAGGCGCAGCTTTTGCAGCATTTGAAAGCTCAAAGAGTACCCTAAGCAATAACACTGTAGAGAGAAACAATTACTGGGTTAATGTATACATTAGCGGCTCGAGTACTGCTGAACTTAAAAATAATACTATCAGTCAAAATGAGGGTGTTGGTGTTTTTATGACGGATACTGCCAGTGCCAGCCTTAGTTCAAACACCATTTCTGCTAATACAGAGGACGGCTTTCAAGCTTTCTTAAATGCTAAACCTCGCCTAACTATAAATACAATTAGCGAAAATGGCTTGACAGGAATTTATATTACAGATGATGTCATTGCTTATCTAGCAGGTAATCAGGTCAATGCTAACCAAACCTCAGGTATGGTGCTTTACGGTAACGCCTTTGCTACGCTCGCAGAAAACAGCTTTAGCGATAACACACGCTCTGGTATAGGCTTCTTAGAAAATAGTGGTGGGCGCACTCAAAACAACACCCTTAGGAACAATCAATGGAATGGCATTGTTGTTGCAGGCACAGCCAACCCTAAAGTCGAGCAGAACCTATTAACAGATAATGTACTACGCGGCATTTTATTTGCTGAGACAGCTCGAGGTTCTGCTTTAAGTAACACGATTGAAGGTAGTATTCATGGCATTTTTATAACTACAGATGCTGAACCTTTAGTCAGTGATAATGTATTTAGTAACAACCAAACAGATTCAGAACGAGGTGAACTCGAGTCTAGTGACGAGTAATGGGTTACAAGTGGAAGGGGAAAAGCGTATTTCCTTCTTCCCCTTTCTACTTCATCAACATGCAAACGTTTAATACATCAAGCTCTTTAGCTTCGTTGCTTGCTATCATGAAGCAATGAGTGATCAACAGGGCGGAACGCTAACCAAAACCAGAAGCAAGACAAAAACTGCCAAGCCCCCCTTGTTTAAAGTCATTCTTCTCAATGATGATTACACAACATGGGATTTTGTGGTTTATGTTTTAATGCGCTTCTTTAACAAAACCGAAGAAGAAGCCAACCGAGGCACCTTAGAGGTACACCAAAAAGGTGTCTATTTAGCAGGTGTTTATGAACATGAGATTGCCGAAACCAAAGCGAATCAAGTGATTCGTTCAGCCCGCAAAGAGGGTCATCCTTTTAGAGCAACGGTAGAACCAGAGTAACGCCTATGAGTATAGAAACCCTTACTAAAACACATCAAGAAACCAAAACGCCCCCCAAGTACAAGGTGTTATTGTTAAATGATGATTACACACCCATGGATTTTGTAGTCTTTATATTGATGCGTTACTTCAGAAAATCAGAATCAGAAGCCCTGCAAGTCATGCAAGAAGCGCACGATAAAGGCGCTAGCATTGCAGGCGTTTATGTGTATGAAGAAGCAGAAACCAAAGTACATCAAGTTTTAAAAGATGCCAAGCTAGAAGGTCACCCCTTAAGATTAAAACTCGAGCCTGAGTAAAACTAGGCGTTAATC
>CAZWJZ010000358.1:0-4834 GCA_964634665.1 uncultured bacterium
TTGAAGAACAGCTGTATTAGCTGTAACGTCTGCTGCTGCAATCCAAGTAACAACATTTTTAGCGTAAGATTGTGCAGCTGTTCTGTTAGCATTTGAACGTGCATTTAGCAAGTTAGGAATAAGAACTGCTGAAAGAATGCCGATGATTGCAATTACAATCAATAGTTCGATTAACGTAAAACCTTGTGCTTTTTTGTTGCGCATGGTGCGCTCCTTGTCTGAACACTTGAAAAGTTAGTTTATATAGGGCAAGTGTTCCTTTCATGATTTCAGCGTTTGCTCATTTATTAAGATTCGCTTAACGCTTAAGACATAATTTAGCATACCTCTCTTACAGTATTCTTACTTACTGTCAGTGATGCTAGTCACATAGCTTTTTTGCATGATGCCTTGATTTGGGTTTTTAGCGTATTTCAGTTGTGTTTTTGGTGCTTTTTATGGTTTTAAAAACGACTTCGGGGTGTTCTTGGGCTATGAGTAGCAGCGTTCTAGCTGGGCCAGAGGGATTGCGTTTGCCTTGCTCCCAACTTATGAGCGTGTGTTTGCTTACATCTATGAGTGAGGCGAAGTCTGTTTGTGAAAGACCTAGCTTTTCACGTATAGCTTTGGTGTTGGGTATAGCTACGATGGTTGTTCGAGCTGCTTTTAGTTCGTTTTTTTCTATGGCTTGCATTTCTTTTATACTCTGGACAAGGTCGCTAAAGAGTTCATCATTCATAGTTAATCCTTTATGAGTTCTTGCAGTAAACTAAGTTGTGTTGTTGTTAGATCTTCTTGTTTGTCTTTGTCATAGGCGAGTAGTAAGTAGATTTTTTGGCTTGATTTTAATGGCATTTCCACGATTTACTCTCGGGTAAATCGTGCGATCTTGGATCGTTGAAATAGAGGCGGTAAGGTGACGCTTGGTTTTGTCATGGAATTACTATCGATAGTAGATAATTCTTAAACCGCCGCGTTTTCCTTTATTTCGACTTGGGTCAGCAAAGCGCATTTTTCTTAGCCCTTTGGTTTTACGTATTAGGCTTCCTGTTTGGGGGTTTAGTAGCAATTCATTTTGCAGCCTTCTTAGTCCTTCTTCATCTAGATAGTTAGCGATAAGGCGTTTGAATACTGGGGTTTCAACAAATGTTACTGCCACAGAAGAAATTATAGCACTTTGAACTACAGTACATTGTACTATATTCTATCTCATGATTTTATACTTCCACAACTGATGCTTCCTGTTAAAACTATAAATATGCTTGTGTATGAGTTAATTATTTTTTTTGTTAGCTTAACTTTGTTTGTTATTTTTCTAAAAGCATGTTTATGTTTCGTTTTGTGTGAAGGTTTTTGAGGACAATTGTCCAAAGGTCTGTTTGGCTTCTGGGCATATACTTATGGGTATTAGTGTCATCTTTTTTGGGTGATGTGGCAAGATTGCTTTTTAGGGGCACATTTGTTGTGCTTTTGGCAAGTTAGACTGGTGGTTGCGATACATGATTAGAAAGTTACCTATGAATCAAGTTTTTACTACAAATGCAAGTATTCCTAAGGCTACTTGGCGTGATTATGTCACGCTTACTAAGCCTAAGGTTATTAGTTTGTTGTTGTTTACGACTATGGGGGCTATGTTTGTGGCGGCTAAGGGCTTTCCGGGTTGGTTGCCTTTCTTGGGTATGCTGGTGGGTGGCTTTATGTCGCCTGCGGCTGCGGGTGTGTTTAACATGATTTATGATCGTGATATTGATGTGAATATGGCGCGTACGGCTAAGCGGCCTACGGTTACGTCGGTTATTTCTAACAAAAATGCGCTTATTTTTGGTATTACGCTTACGGTTTTGTCGTTTGTAATTATTGCGCTTACGACTAATGTCTTGGCGGCTTTGCTTAGCTGGGCGGGTATTTTGTTTTATGTGGTTATTTATACGATGTGGCTTAAGCGTCGTACTTGGCAGAATATTGTTATTGGGGGTGCTGCGGGTGCTATTCCGCCGATGGTGGGTTGGGCTGCGGTTACTAATGATGTTGGGCTTATGGCGTGGGTTTTGTTTGCGCTTATTTTTATGTGGACGCCTGTTCATTTTTGGGCGCTTGCGCTTATGATTCAGGAGGATTATAAGGCTGTGGGTGTGCCTATGGCGCCTATTGTTATTGGTGATAAGGCGACGGTTGTGCAGATGCTTTTGTATGCTGTTTTGACGTTTGTTACGACGCTTGTGCCGTTTGTTTTGGGTGAGTTTAGTTGGGTTTACTTGGTTTTTTCTGTTGTGCTTAATGGCATTTTGATTGTGCGTACTTTTAAGCTTTATCAGTTTGTGAATACGGGTGCTAAGGTTACGAAGGCTGTGGCGTTGCCGCTTTATAAGTTTTCTATGCTTTACTTGGCCTTGTTGTTTTTGCTTATGTCTGTTGATAGAGCTTTCTTTATTTAATTTGTTTTGTGCAGCCTGTGTTTGAGATGTTTGCTAGTTTTTTTTGTTTAGGAAAGTGTAAGAAGTGTTCACTGCTTTGCTTATAGGCTTTGCTTACTTGTTAATTAAATGTTTCTCTTAAAACCTCGTTGGTTAGTTTTGCATGCGTGTGCGCTTGGCTTGGCTGTTTTGTTTGTTAATTTTGGTTTTTGGCAGCTTAGGCGTTTGGATGAGAGGCAGACGCGTAATGCGCTATTGGAGTCACGTTTTCAGCAAGAGGCGTTGCCTTTAGATCTGTTGTTGGCATCTTTTAAGCTAGATGTTCCTGCTTCTCATGAAGCAAGTATTTTGCTTAGGTCTGCTTTTGTGACGGGTGTTTATGATGCTACTGAGGAAGTGCTTTTTCGTAGTGCTAATAATTATGATGGTCAGCCTGGTTATTATGTTTTGACTCCTTTGCTTCTTGAAGAGGGTAAAGCTATGTTGGTTAAGCGTGGTTGGGTTCCTTTTGAGTTTAAGACAACCCCTGTTCAAGAGGCATTACCTGTTACATCTGAAGTTATGCTTGAAGGTATGCTGTTAGAGCCCAGCTCTCGCCCAACGGGTTTTTTGTCTAACTTAACACCTCGAGACCCTGAGGGTGAATTGGTTATTACGGCTTATTTTGATACGGTGAGGCTTGCTGAGCAAATGCCTTATGAGTTACTACCCTTAGTCTTAGATTTACGTGTTCAGACCCCCCCTCAAACAACTGTTTTACCTTTGCCTAATAAAGAACTCGAGCTTAGTGAGGGGTCGCATTTGGGGTATGCGGTTCAGTGGTTCTCATTTGCGCTTATTGGTGTGGTGGGTTATGGGGTTTTGATGTTTGGCTTAGTGAAAGAACACAACAAGGTAGTTACTTAATCGCGTGGGTCTAGCAGTAAATCTAGTTCCTTTGATTGTGCTAGTTTGCTTTGAATTTCTTGGTACTGCGCATAAACATTGTACTCATGGTTTTGCTTGAGCATGTCAAGCTCGAGTTTTGAGCGTTGTTGACGTAGGCTGTAAACTGAGTTGCTTTGCGTGTTGCTAACGTGTGCTTGCATATCGCGCGCATTTTACCTAGCAAACTCTTACAAAATTCTTACTCGAGTGTTTGTGTGGCTTTGAAATAGCTTTTAGGTTATTTTTTTAGGCTTAAATGAAGTTTTGTGCCTTGTGTTTTATTGTAGGCAGCTTTACTGATTTGATTTCAAAATAAATGAAGCTGCCTAGTAAATGAACAGCCTTTAGATTTAAACCAGCGTACTCATATAGTTTTCTAAGTGCTCTTGAAAAGCTTTGCCAAGTGCTTTGGTTAAGGGGCCAACCTTACCGTCTGCTATGACTTTGTCATCTATTTGGGTTATGGGCATAGCGCCTTTAGTTGTACTTGAAATAAAGATTTCTTTGGCGCTCCAGAGTTCTTCTAGTGCTACATCTCGCAGTTCTAGTTTTGTGAGTTTAGGTATTAGCTTTAAGAGTTGTTTGCGTGTTATGCCGGGTAGAACATCTTTATGAGCGGTAACTATGCTGTTATCTTCTTTTACAATAAATACGTTAGAGCGGGTGGTTTCTAAGACTCTTTTAGCATCATGATAAAGCACATCAGTTGCATTAGCCTCTTGCATGGCTTTACTCAAGTAAACCGCCATAAAGTAATTATTACTCTTCACTTCAGGTAGTGTGCGCACATACTCATGCGTAATAAGCTTTAAACCCGTGTCATAAGCCTCTGCTTTGGGTTTAGGTAATTTTGTTACCAAAATAACCAGTTGCGGTTCAGCAGGTGTAAAGCCATCGGCAGCAATGCCGCCCGTTAAGAAAAGCTGCAAACCCGCCTCAGTTGCATTGTTTTTTTCAATAAGCTCGAGTACGTGCTGTTTGAGTGCTTGTCTGCTCATGGGCATGGTTAGCCTTAGGGTTTTGGCTGAGTTTTCAAAACGCTCTAGGTGGTCTTCTATAAATATGGCTTGGCTTTTATGTATTTTTAAGTAATCAAAAGCAGCGTAGCCTCGCCTAAAACCAATGTCTGTGGCATCTAGCTTTGCTTCTTGGTTTGAAACTATCTGAGCGTTAATACTGTGAAACTTAAACATAGTTACCTCATTACTTTAGCGTTAGTCTAGCTAGCGTTAATATAGCAGTTATTGCTTTACTATTGATTGTGTTTTGCTGCTGAATTCATAGTTGCATTTTGGCTTGTATTTTTCGTTAGTCTTATCAGGCTTGACCTCTAGGTCATGCTCAAAGCGTTTTATAAATGTGAGCCTTTGAATCAGAATAGGCGCGTCTTTACTATTTTAGAAGCAGCTTAGCTTCTAATCCGAGGGTAGAACAGCTTGTGAAAGGGTCAGTAGTTTGGACTAAAACCATGTAAAAGTACTGATTTTCTTAACACTAATCAAAGGCGCTCTTAC
>CAZWJZ010000359.1:0-4825 GCA_964634665.1 uncultured bacterium
TCTACTCTTCTACCTCTTTCTTAATCCCTCAGTCCCAAAGGGACAGCTCCCTTAAGAAGGGAGCCTAAAGTCAAAAGCTGTTTTGGTGCAACCATTTCTGGAAATACAAAAAAACACAAGCTAAGAAAAAGATATAGCCAGCCTTGCAGGTAAAATAAAGCGCCGAGTACCTTGTCGTACTCTAAAAAACCTGTCATGCGTAGTAAGTTCCACCCGTCATGGGTTGATGAACTTATTTTGAGCAATACACTCAGCGTTAAACTCATCGACACTACTTTTTATTACCAGTTAACACTGCAAGACCCTCAACGAATGGAAAGTTAAAACAGCTCAATAAAAGCAATGCTTCAGCTCAAACCTCATGGTAAAGTTGCTAAGAGTAGCGTGGTTAAAAGAACCCACAAGCCCTTTTGACTAACGCAAGCACAGCTAAGGAGTGGCCATGGATTTATATGCCCGCATTCAAGCAGAACTCGAGCGTCAAAAACCTTTACTTTTGGAACTCAGCCACAAGATTCATGCGCATCCTGAAATTCGTTTTGAGGAGCACCAAGCCTGCGCATGGCTTAGTGATGCACTTGAGCAAAATGGCTTTAAGGTTGAGCGTGGGGTTGGCTCTTTAGCCACAGCTTTTACAGCTGAAGTGAAAAGCAAAAAAGCTGGCCCAACTATTGCTTTTTTAAGTGAGTACGATGCACTTGAGGGCTTAGGTCATGCTTGTGGTCATAATGTCATTGCCACTATGGGGTTGGGTGCAGGTTTGGCCTTAAAACCCCTGATGGATGAACTTGGGGGCTGTTTAAAAGTCATTGGTACACCCGGTGAAGAGGGGGGCGGCGGCAAAGTCATTTTGTTAGAAGAGGGTGCCTTTGAAGGGGTTGATGCTGCCATGATGATTCACCCGCTAAATCAAAATTTAGCTGCAGCACCTGCTTTGGCTCGAGTGGCTTGGGAGGTGCGTTACGCGGGTACACCTGCTCACGCAGCAGCAGCGCCGCATTTGGGTGTAAATGCGCTTGACGCTGTACGTTTGGCATTTAATGGTATGGATGCACTCAGGCAACAACTAAGTTCTGACGTGCGTATGCACGCTATTATAACGGAGGGTGGCGACGCGCCCAATATTATTCCGCATAATGCTGCGCTCAAAATCTATATTCGTTCTGCTACCAAAACTTACTTACAAGATAGCGTTATTCCACGCATGAAAAACGTGTTTGAAGGCGCAGCTCTCATGACGGGTTGCAGCGTAAGCATAAAAGAAATTGCTAAACCTTATGACGATATGATTTCAAACCCTAGTCTCGTAGAGCGCTTTGCACACCATACAAAACGCTTAGGTCGTAAACTCACAGAACTCGAGTCTGGTGGTGGTGCAGGGTCTACAGATATGGGTAATGTGTCGCACGTAATTCCTTCTTTGCATGGCTTTTTAGCGATTGATGATATTGCTCAGCCGCACACACCTGAATTTGCAATAGCGGCAAAAAGTTCTCAAGGTGATGCTTGCGTGATAGATGGCGCAGCAATTTTGGCATCTGTAGGTGTTGATTTATTGACTCAAGCAGATTTGTTAGCTGCTTTATAAAGGTAAGCTCGAGTATTGCTTCACAGAGCTTAAGTAAATGGGACATATGCCATTTTGGTTTATAGAATTGCTACGATAGACTGAGTTTATACTGGAGGTAATAGCATGAAAACATTTTTAGATATTGCCCTTTACAGCGGTTTGGTCTTTTCAGGCTTAACAGCTATGGCTGTACTGTTTGCGTTACTAGGTAAATTCTTAACAGATATTTCACACGACGCTGATGCAGAAACACACTAAACCCTAAGCACTAAAATACCGCTGATGATTGAATCATCAGCGGTATTTTTGGTTTCTGATTAACCTTAATTAGGCATTCGCCAAAACATCACTACGTTTATCTTTACTCGCTTTGCTCAGACAAATTAGCCTTAAACGTTTTTAGTTCACTTGCATAATTTTAGCAACTGAAGGCACACCCGCATCATTAACTGCAAATAAGTAGTAATACCCAGGTGTTAAAACATTGTTATTGGCATGTGATCTAAGCGTATAACTCGAGCCATTTTGACTTACAAGGTCAACCTCTAAACGGCGCAAATCCGTGTTTATACCATGGGTATTAGCTGAGAGTTTGATCATGCTAAAGCTTCTTATGTTTGCAGCGCGTGAGCCTGACATGGTTACGCTAAAGGTTTGGTTGTAACCCACACGGTTAGGCGCAGCAGCAATGCTAGGTCTAGCAGCTTCAGTGCCATCACTGTTAAAAAGATAAGCAGGGGTAAAAATCTGTCCATCTTGATGATCAGCAGCGCAGCGACATAGGCCACCACCCGCAATTAGAATACGTCCATCTTGCAAAAGCGTACCTGTTGAGTGATAGTTACGAGGCACACTCATGGCTGCTTGGGTGCGCCAACTGTTTGTGCTTGGGTTATAAATTTCGGGGATGAGTTTTGATTCAGCATCACTAAATTCAATGCCTGTACCATTACCACCAAGTACCATAACTTCACCGTTTGGCATCAAAATACTGGTTTGGTAGGTGCGGTTATACGTCATGTCAGCAATACGAGTTGTAACAGGGTTAGTGCCATTAATATCAATAATCACGCCTGACCTTAGACTACTGTTACTACCTTCTCTTGGTGTACCACCCGTCGTTAAGATTTTACCTTCATCTATCATGATGGAGCTGCCCCATTGGCGATAGGTGTTATCGTTGGCTCTTACGCCTTTATTAGTAGTGCTACCAACCACTGTATTTATATCTAATTCATGCATGGTCGCTGTTGCACCAGAGTGAAAGATGGTTCCTCTTGGGCTTAAGTGCATAAAAGGGTACCAGTCTGGCGTTTCTAAACCCCCAGCTAAACCACTTAGGTTAATACCCGGTAAGTTCTGCCAACTATTGCTATTGCCTTTATAGATTTCTGATTTCCGATTGGCAGAATCACCTAGAGAAACAAAAACATCGCCATTAGGAATGGCAACGGCTGTACCGTACCAATGTGGATTAATCATGTCAGCAACACGTCGCCATGTACTGCCATTAAAAATACTTACTTTTCTACGACTACTATCACCATCACCACCACCAGCCGCAAAAACTTCACCATTAGGCAGCATAGCTAAACCTGCACAAAACATGTCATGGGTTGGGTTATCAGCTTCAACAAAACTATTGTTACTAGGGTCAAAAATGACAGCTTGCGTGTAATTAGCATTGGGTTGACCACCAAAGCCATTCACATCATAAGAAGACCAAGCAAGCACACGGCCATCAACCAAGTTAGCCATATGTGTTGCTATAAGTGGCCATTGCTGAACAGCACTCCAGCTACCCTGAGAAGCATTGAAACCCGAAATACTTATAAGCTTAAAACGCTGAGCCAAACTATCATTACAAGTCCACTGCTGTATATTTGTGCCATTTACATTGCCATTATTACTAACATCTAAACATAAGTTGCTATGGACAGCCCTTAATTCATAGCTACTATTAGCTTTTAAACTAATATTCCATTTTTGATTATCTGTATTATTCCATTGCCACTGATGAACATTTGCACCAATCGCCGTACTTATACCTGAAACATCTAAAACCTTATTGCTATGTTTTGCTGTTAATTGATAACCTTTATCTGCTTTTGTAATAACCCACTGTTGATTTAGACCGTTAATACAGTCCCACAAGTGAATATTAGCTCCGTTAGTTTGAGAGATACCCTCAACATCAACGCATTTATTGCTACCCTCATGAATAAGGAAAAATGTACCTGAAATGCTAACTGCTTGAGTAGTAGCAGAAGCAGCTACTAAAGAACTATTTCCGGCAGCATTACTGGCACTAAGTTGATAGCTGTAGCTTGTATTAGCGTTAAGATTTGTATCTACATAAGTCGTAGCAGAAGGGCTAGCAATTTGCACGTAGCTACCGTTGCCTTCTCTACGTTCTAAACTGTAACTTGTTGCCCCTGTCGCAGCTGTCCATGAAAGCGTAATTTGTGAAGCTGAGTTGGCTGTTGCAGTAAAGTTAGTAGGCGCAGCAGGCACTTGAACTTGGCTGCCCTTCTTAGCAAAACTAATATCATCAAGCGTACAACTAGCAGCTGGAGAAGCAATATAAACCGACAACCAGTTAAGATTCGCAGGAATAACAATATCTTTTGTTTGCGTAGACCAAGTAGTTGCCGTGAAACTAAAACTCTCAGCAATCAACGTAGCACTTGCACTTGCCGCCTGAACACCCACAGTACATGCCTGACCAGACGCTTTAGCGGAAGCTGTAAAGGTATAGCTTTCAGCTACCTCTAAAATAGACACCGGAATATTTTGCTGCACCCACGTAAAGCTACTAGCATCAAGCGCTTTTTGACCTGTTAATGCTTGATTTGAAATAGCTGTCGTACCACCAAACACCTGCCAACTCGCTAAGTCTTGTTCAAAGCCACCATTAAGCAGCGCTTCATCTGTCGAAGGCGGAGGAGGGGGAGGAGTCACATCACCCGCGATCAAACTAAGATCATCAAACTGACACTCCTGCGCTGTAGGTGAAAGATACACAGCCATCCAGCTTGTACCAGCAGGCACGCTCACTTGCAGACCTTGTTGTTCCCAGCTCGAGTTTCTAAAACTCAATTTTTCATTAAACGTTTCACCTGCAGCGCCACCCCCTGACACGCCCACCGTACACGTTGCAGCATTAACGGCTTGCGCGTAAGCATTAAGGGTATAGCTTTGCCCTATCTCAATAGCAGAAGCAGCTAAGTCTTGTTGAATCCAAGCCCAAGCGCT
>CAZWJZ010000360.1:0-4811 GCA_964634665.1 uncultured bacterium
TGCTTGGCGTCACCTGCAAAACTACGTGCCACAAAACCGCAACCCGCTATGAGCGCTTCGGTACAGACATCTATTTGTGGGAAGTCATTATGACCAGCGTATTTTAAGTTAAGACCTTCTTCTGCGGTGGCTGAAAATTGCCCTTTGGTAAGACCATAAACACCGTTATTTTCAACAATGTAAACCATGCGTAAATTACGGCGCATAAGGTGCTTAAATTGCCCCATGCCTATAGAGCCTGTATCACCGTCACCACTAACCCCAATGGCGCGCATACTATGGTTCGCCATAAGCGCTCCTGTACCTACAGAGGGCATGCGACCATGCAGGGCATTAAAGCCATGACTCATACCTAAAAAGTAAGCAGGACTTTTTGATGAGCAACCAATACCAGAAAGCTTCATGATTTCATTAGGTCTTAAACTCAAGTCAAAAGCAACCTGCACAATTTGATTAGCTATAGAGTTATGACCACAACCCTTACAAAGGGTACTAGGTTTACCATCATAATCTTTTTTGCTTAATCCAATAGCGTTACTTTTTATGGCGGCAGCGCGACTACTCATTCGTTCTCCTCTTTCATTAATCTAGACTCGAGCCAGTCTGAGGTTAAAGGCATGCCGTCTAGGTAGGCAATGCTTTTTAGTTTGGTGGCGAGTTCGGGCATTTCGGTTTGTAAAATGGCGTGCATTTGTCCGTCTCGGTTGAGTTCAATAACGTAGCAGTGCTCATGGCTTTCTACGAAAGCTTTAATGTCATCATTTATGGGTAGTGCGCAAATGCGTAAGAAGTCTGTTGGCAAACTTTCTTCCAAGCGTGTTCTGGCTTCTTCAATAGCGTAGCGGGTTGTACCGTAAGCAATAATGCCAATCTTTGCATTTGCTTGTGTTTCTAAAACAGCTTTTGGCACTAGGGTACGTGCGGTATTAAATTTGCGTACAAGACGTTCGCTGTTTTCAAGCCAGTCTTCAGAACGTTCACTATAAACAGCGTGTTCATTGTGACCCGTGCCACGCGTAAAGTAAGCGGCTTGAGGATGGTCAGTGCCAGGCAATGTACGGTAACCAATACCGTCACCATCTTTATCTACATAACGCGAGAAGCCACCTTGTGCTTCTATGTCTTCGGCAGTTAAGACTTTTCCTCGTTTAATAGGCTCAGTTGGGTAATTAAAGGGCTTACCCATCCAGTTATTCATGCCCAAATCAAGGTCGCTCAGCACAAAAATAGGCGTTTGCAGGGTGTCTGCTAAATCATGAGAAATAATCCCAAAGTCAAAGCATTCTTCGATGCTACTGGGTAACAAGATTACATTTTTGGTGTCACCATGACCTAAGTAGTAGGTAAAGGTGATATCACCTTGACCTGTTCTTGTTGGCATGCCTGTTGAAGGGCCAACCCGTTGTATGTTCCAAATAACTGCAGGAATCTCTGCAAAGTAACCTAAACCTGCAAATTCACTCATAAGTGAAATACCAGGGCCACTGGTAGCCGTGACTGACCTAGCGCCAGCCCAGCCCGCACCTAGCGTCATGCCAATTGCTGCTAGCTCATCTTCTGCTTGTATCACCGTATAGGTAGCTTTGCCGTCTTCACTTTGTCTAAGTTGCGGTAAGTACTCTTTAAAGGCGTCAATAAAGCTTGTAGATGGCGTAATGGGGTACCAAGCAGCCACGCTAGCGCCACCAAAAATAGCGCCCAAAGCACCTGCTTCATTACCTGTCATCATGATTTGACCCTCAGTTTTATTAAGAGGTTCAACACTAAAAGCATCGGTTTTGGTTAAGTTCTCTTGGCACCACTCAAAGGTGTTTGTAACAACAGGCATGTTGCTATTAACTAGCTTTTGGCGACCACCAAATTGAGCTAAGAGTGCTTCTTCTACTTTAGCTAAAGGAATATTAAGTAAAAAAGCAAGCGCACCCACATAAGTCATGTTTGCAATATAAGGTTTACGTTGCACAGGAACATCAATATCTTTTATAAGCTCGGTAACAGGTAGCGCGTAATAATGAATATCATCACGCTTAGGTAGACCCTTAATAGCCTCGTTATAAATACAGACGCCCCCCGAAGGTAAGTCATTCACATCTTCATAAACGGTAGTAGGATTAAACGCAACCAGAATACTAGGATGCTTTCTAGCAATAAAGCCTTCATGACTCACCCTAATGTGATACCAAGTAGGCAAACCCTGAATATTAGAAGGAAAGATATTTTTACCATGAACAGGAATACCCATGCGTTTAAATGACCGCAATAACGTTAAGTTAGCTGTTTGAGACCCTGTACCATTTGCAGTCGCAGCAACCAAAGCAAAATCATTTACCACTGCTGAGGCTTGCTGATTGGCTTCCTCACGCTCTAAAACATCCATACTGAACTCCCTAAACTGTTAATTAGTAGAAAAAGAATAGCTACTAAATTCGGTTTAACATCATACACTCGAGTGTGTAGTATAAAACATCTGTCAGGCTGCTAGTTGATGAATGTTTATACAATAGTTGCATATAGGCTTTTGGAGTTCAACTAGGGTTTCTTGCATCTAAGTCAAGATTAAAGTGCATTTTTACGTTAAGCTAGGCGTATGAATCATGTGTTTCGCCCGACTGATGCGGAGTTTCTAGCGAACCCTTATCCTTTTTACAAAATACTTCGTGAATCAAGCCCCATTTTCTTTTATGAGCCTTGGCAGAAATATGTCTTAATGGCTTATGAAGATGTGAATGGCTTGTTGCGTGATAAACGCTTGGGTCGAGTGAGTCATAACGATACAGTTGAAGATATTCAGTCTCGCCCAACAGAAAACGAACGTCGTTTTGAACGCTCACGTATTGGTTCATTACTTGAGATTGAACCCCCTGACCACACACGCATTAAAGATGTTTTTCACGCAGCTTTTACGCCTAAACGAGTGCGTGCCTTAGGTGAAAAAGTGGCTTTGCTATGTGATGACTTGGTTACTAAATTAATTGCAAATGAAAATCGAGAAGCTGATTTGATTGCTGACTTTGCTCAACCTATACCTGTTACGGTGATTGCTGATTTGCTCGGCATACCTGAAGCTGATAGGCATCAGCTTGTGCCTTGGTCAAGTGGTATTATTGGTTGGTTTGAACCTTACCGAACTGCTCAAATGGAAACCGAAGCCGTGAGATGTGCTGAAGGCTTTATGAATTACCTTAAAAACCTAATACCTGTAAGACGTAAAAACCTAGGTGATGATTTGTTGAGCGCCATGATTAGCGTGCATGATGCAAAGCCTGAAAAACTAACTGAGCTAGAGCTTATTAACAACTGTATTTTGCTTTTAAATGCAGGGCATGAAGCTGTTGTGAATGTGATTGGAAACGGCATGTATGCCTTACTAACGCACAAAGAACAGTGGCAAGCTTTAAAACAAAATCATGAGCTTATTCCCACTGCGATTGAAGAAATGATGCGCTTTGATACTCCGCTACAATTTTTTGAACGCGTAACCCATGAAGATATTCATTACAAAGGTTTTGACTGGCCTAAAGGCACAACGCTTTGCCTGTATTACTCGAGTGCGAATCATGACCCAACTGCGTTTAAAGCACCAGAACAGTTTGACATAAGCAGAAACCCAAACCCGCACATTGCCTTTGGTTTAGGTTTGCACTACTGCATAGGGGCGCCCCTAGCCAGAGTAGAATTGCAAGCTGCCTTAAAAGCACTAGCTACCCGACTACCCAAGCTCGAGCTTGTCGAAACACCTGAGTATTTACCTAAAAATGTCTTTCGTTACTTAACAGCGTTGAAAGTAAGGTACTAATAGAACTCGAGTTTTTTAGTGGGGGAGACTTTTGAAGTATTGGCTAAACTAATTCGATATAAAAACGTGAGAAAGGTTATAAGCATGAGGGATGCACTGCAAGCCTATACGGCAGATTGGCGAGCTACAGGAAACTTAGAGGAAGATGTTAAAAGCTTTTTACTTAAGCATGATGCTGAGTACACCTATAAGCATGTAAGCGCAGTTGCTAAAACAGCAGTTGATTTAGCTCAGCAATTCGGGGGAGATGCAACAAAAGTTGAAATCGCAGCTTTACTGCATGATATAAGCACAGTAGTGCCCAATGAAAAACGTATTGAACTAGCTCGAGTTTTAACTATTGAGGTCTTACCGGCAGAGGTATCTTTCCCAATGATTATTCATCAAAAGCTTTCAGCTGTTTTTGCTGAGCAGCTTTTTGGCATTATAGATGCCGAAATTTTAAGCGCTATTTCTTGCCACACGACTTTAAAAGCTAATGCCAGTTTAAGTGATAAAATTGTTTTTACGGCAGACAAAATTTCATGGGATCAACAAGGCGCGCCGCCTTATGACAATGCGCTGCAAGAAGGCTTGACCATCTCTATAGACTTAGCTGCCCTTGCTTACCTAGATTACTTGTGGGATATTCGCGAAAGCCTAAAAGTACTTCACCCGTGGGCGTTTGAAGCTCGAGTTGATCTTTATAAAGGCTTAGAGGTAGTGCTTGAAACGCATATCGTTTGCCCTAACTGCAAGGTAAGTACCAAGGAAATCATGCCTTTAACAAGCTGTCAGTACTTTTATAAATGTAAGCAATGCCAAGAGGTGATTAGACCTTTAGGTGAAGATTGTTGTGTTTATTGCTCTTATGCAGATGTACCTTGTCCGCCTATTCAAGAAGGCAAAACTTGCTGTTAGGCGTTTTTATATAACAAAAGTGGTGAATTTCTAAGCACCCAAATAAAATTCAAATAAGCTGTTTTGTTCCTGTCTTTTTTGCTTGACAAATCAGGGTTTTTCTCCTATACTTTGC
>CAZWJZ010000361.1:0-4783 GCA_964634665.1 uncultured bacterium
TTCTTCATGGGTACACCAGCGTCCATGAGGCTAAGTGAGCCAGCACAAACGGTAGCCATACTAGAAGAACCATTACTCTCTAGAACTTCACCAACAACCCTAGTTACATAAGGAAAAATTTCTTGACTAGGCAGCATATTTTGAAGCGCACGCTTTGCCAAATTACCGTGACCCAGTTCACGACGAGAAACACCCCTAAGGCGCTTAACTTCACCGGTAGAATAAGGTGGAAAATTATAGTGAAGCATAAACGTTTCGGTTTCATCAACACTTAGGTCATCAACCAAACGATTATCTCTGCCCGTACCCAGCGTTGTTACGCCAAGTACTTGGGTTTCACCACGGGTAAACACAGCAGAGCCATGTGCCGTGGGTAAAACACCCACTTCAACCCAAATAGGACGAATCTCATTAGGCTTACGACCATCGGTACGCAATCTTTCCTCAGTCACCATATGGCGAAGGGTTTTTTGCTCAGCTTTAGAAAATGCAGCTTTAATAGCAGCAATATGCTCAGCAGCCCCTTCAGCTTCAGCGTCAGGCTCGAGTTTTTCAATAATGCTATTGCGTACGGCTTTAATAGCGGCACTACGCGCGTGTTTACCTGAAGTTAAGAGGGCTTCACGAAGGTCTAAATTGCTAGCTTCTTGAGCAACGGTAGCAATGAGCGCTTCAGGTAGCTCAGTAGCAGCTTCAATCTCTGTTTTAGGAACACCAATTTCGCTCTGCATTTTTTCAATGAGTGTAATAACAGGTGCTAGTTCACGCTGAGCAAATTCAATAGCGCCAACCATAATGTCTTCAGGTAGTTCTGTACTGACAGCTTCAACCATTAAAACAGCATCTTTAGTAATCGCTACGGTAAGCTCGAGTTGTGATTCGCTGCTGGCTAGTTGCTGGAAGGTTGGGTTTAGAATGTACTCGCCATTTATGTAGCCAACGCTACCGCAGGCAGTCGGGCCATCCCAAGGAACTGCACTTATAGATAAGGCTGCTGAAACACCAATGGCAGCTATAGGGCCAGGGTCGCTGATTTGGTCAGCACCAAGCACGGTTATGAGTACTTGAATTTCGTTGCGTAATTGCTTAGGGAAGAGGGGGCGTATTTGTCTGTCAGCAATACGGGCATTAAGTATGGCTTGTGTGCCTGGTCTGGCTTCACGGCGCATAAATGAACCAGGTATTTTACCAATGGCATAATGACGCTCTTCGTACTCTACGGTTAAAGGTAAAAAGTCCATGGGTGAACTGTTGTCTGACATGTGGGCAGTGACTAAGATGGTGTTGCCACCGTAACTTACCAAAATGCTGCCGGGTACCTGTTTGGCGTATTTGCCTGTTTCAAGGATGAGGTCCCGACCACCAAGCTGAGTTTGGTAGCGATGTCCTGAAGGAATGGTCATGATTTATCTCCTAATACTTTGTTCATAAAATAGAAAAAAGAGCGAGACGAACGCCTCACTCTTTATGCCTAGAGTTTTAATTTGCAAACCTTTGTGAATACAAAAACACTTAACGACGTAAGCCAAGGCTTTTAATAAGCGCCTTGTATCCTTCATAGTCTTTCTTCTCAAGATAGCTAAGCAAACGCTTACGCTTACCAACCATTTGTAAAAGACCACGCTGAGAGTGGAAATCTTTTTTGTTTTGTTGCATATGAGCACTTAATGCTAAAATTCTGGTGGTTAGCATGGCAATTTGAACTTCGGTAGAGCCTGTATCTTTTTCATCTTTGCCGTATTGAGAGATGAGTTCTAGTTTTGTTTCTTTAGTAATAGACATTAAAATAGCCTCCGGTTTGGGGTTTACCTGTACTGAATCAAAATAAAAGAATCACAGTCAAGGCAACCGCAGAAGTTTAGCACACCAAACTGGCTTTTGTCTAAAGTGAAGATAAGCACAAATGGATTTGAGTTGTAATGAAAGTTTTAAGGAAGGTTATGACAGCACAAACAAAGGGTTCTCAAGACCTATACAGCCATCTAGAGTTACTAGAATTTGTAAGCAGACAAGTAGGAAAGATAATAACTGTAAGCTTCAAAGGCTGGGATCATGCTGAATCGCAAGTTTGGAAAATTACGACGCAACAAACAAACTACTACCTAAAAGCCCATAAGCAGAAAAACAAATTTAAACAAGAAAGCTACGCTTATGAAAACTGGGCTAAACAAATTTCAGAGCAATGCTCGCAGCTCATTGCAAAACAAGAAAACCTAAACAGCATTTTGCTAACAAGCATAGAAGCAGAACCACTAGAACAACAAAGCCTATCAGCCAAACAAGAACAAGCTGCGTATGAACAAGCAGGACGGATGTTAAGAACATGGCACGACCTAAACTACGCAGACAACGATATTGATCTAGCTGAGGCCATGCGGCAACGCTTAAAGCAATGGACACAAAGGGCAAAAGATATCGTTGGAAAGCAAGAAATAAGCTGGGTAAAAGACCAAACACTCGAGCTTATCAATCACTTAAAAGACTATCAGCGTGTACCTTGTCACCGTGACTACTCAGCCAGAAACTGGCTACTAGATAAAGACGGTAAGCTTTGGCTTATAGATTTTGAGCATGCGCGAGCAGACTTCTTTTTAGTTGATTTTGAACGTCAATACAACAGCATTTGGTTAACTCGACCCGACATTAAAGAAGCTTTCTTAGCAGGTTACGGTAAAAAAATAAACGAACTCGAGTGGGAGCTTTTAAAAAGATTGAGTAGCTTTACGGCTTTAAGCACGATTGTTTGGGCTAGAGAACATAATGATAAAGCCTTTGAAGCATTTGGCTGGAAGCAGCTCGAGCGTTTAAAAGCAAAGCTTAAGCTTTAGAGCTCTCTTAGCTTTGCTTCTTGTGGCATAATAGCTTCACATTATGGCAATTTCACCTTATTTAGAATTTACGAGGCCTGAATGGGCTGCACTTAGAGCCTCCACACCCCTTACACTCTCTCAAGAAGATCTTAATGAACTCAAAGGCTTTAATGAGGAGATCGACTTATCTGAAGTGAGCGAAATTTACTTACCTCTCTCAAGGTTGCTTAACTTGTATGTCGCTAAAGCTCAAGATTTATTTGAAGTGACTGATACTTTTTTAGGTAAACCAGTAGAAAAGGTTCCTTTTGTTATTGGTATAGCAGGTAGCGTATCAGCAGGAAAAAGTACAACCTCACGCATTTTACAAGCCTTATTATCACGCTGGTCAGACCATACAAAAGTTGACCTTGTAACCACCGATGGTTTCTTAATGAATAACGAAGAGCTAGGTAAACGAGGACTCATGAACCGTAAAGGTTTCCCTGAGAGTTACGATCAACGAAAACTCTTAAATTTCTTATATGACTTAAAATCAGGCAAAAGAAATACCACAGCACCGGTTTACTCACACTTAAGTTATGACATCGTACCCAACGAATATATCAAAGTAGATCAACCAGATATCCTTATTTTTGAAGGTTTAAATGTTTTACAAAGAAACGATTTATCAGCCGTAAATGTTTCTGACTTCTTTGACTTCTCAATTTATGTAGATGCTAGCGAAGCTGATTTACAAGCATGGTACATAGAGCGCTTCTTGAAACTCAAAGAAACCGCATTTCAAAAAGAAGACTCCTACTTTCATCATTTTGCAAAACTCACCCACAAAGAAGCCGTAAAAATGGGCAAAGAAATTTGGCAAGGCATTAACCTACTCAACCTAAAAGAAAACATAGAACCCACTCGAGAACGCGCTGACCTTATACTGCATAAAGGCAAAGGCCACATAGCCAAAAAAGTATTCTTAAGACGGCTATGATCTGGACACAAAAACAAATACAGCTAAAACCCAAAACAAGAGGCTTTCACCTAGTAACAACAGAAATACTCGAGCAGCTCGAGTTATCAAAGATTTCTATAGGCATGCTTCACATCTTCTTGCAACACACTTCGGCAAGCTTAACGCTAAACGAAAATGCTTCAGCAGATGTAAGACGTGACTTTGAGCGATTTTTCCTCAATTTAAGCCCAGACGACACGCCTTATTTTGAGCATAATTACGAAGGGCCAGATGATATGACTGCCCATATAAAAGCATCCCTATTGGGCAACAGCCTTAGCTTGCCCATACAAAACGGCAGACTAGCCCTCGGCACATGGCAAGGTATTTATTTAGGTGAGCACAGAGAGCACGCCACAGCACGAAAACTCATGCTCACCGTTAACGGGCAAGCATGACAGAAGAAGACTTTAGTTATGGTGGCTACACATTCTTAATACAAAAAACCGAAACAGGACAACTCAAAATCTACCGAAAAAGCAAAAAAGGCCTCAAAGAACTCCAAGGCCAAAAAGCCTACCAAATAGCTCGTGCTTACAAACTCAAAATAGAGAAAGAACCCAGCTTAAGAAAACCCAGAAGCTTCGCCAAAAAAGCCAAACGACGACCCTACTAAAAGCTCGAGTTATTCGTAATATTTCTAACAAACACGCAAAAAAAGAGTCAAACTAAGAGATACTCGAGCCTAAAGTGAAGTTTTTAGACTAGTTACCCTAATCAGCCGTGCTAAACCGAAGTTATGAGTGTACTTAGCAAGGTCTTAACAGGTATAAAGAAGAATGAAGATTTCACTGTCCTTGATACCTTCATGGACTTACACCATGGTCGCTGGCAAGATCACTTTGACAGCCAAAGCAGAGCCATCATTGCTTACCTAGATATTATTACAAACTACCTAGATAGAAAATTTGATATCGAATGCCTCTACGCTTCAAGCGCAGTGAGTGACCCTATATTCAAAGACATAGCT
>CAZWJZ010000362.1:0-4781 GCA_964634665.1 uncultured bacterium
TGACTTCAGACATCGTGACCTTAGCTTTTGTATTCAACTTTTGTCCCGTACTTAGCAAAAAACCTATAAACTATCCCAAAATGAACGTAACGAAGGATTCAGAAACTCAATAAACGTATCCATAAGACTGTTAACACCCTCATCACGCTTTGAATACAAGAACTTATGCATAGGATCAAGCTGAGAAGTTAGCCCCAACGCGCTACGTACAGAATCCTCATCTGATGGCGTAGCATAAATACTCGTTGTTTCCTTATTGGAATGCCCCAACAGCTTAGCCATATCACGCAATGAAATCGCTGCCTGAAGCTGATAAGCAAACGTATGCCGCAAAGAATGAACAGCCTTGTAATCCCTTACACCAGCCTTTTGACACAACTCAAACATCTTCTTACGCAAAGTCGTATCACTAAAAGCAGTAACCTTACCCCTCAAAATATTCTGAAGAACAAACACCTCAGCAGGCTTATGAACATGCCGCAAGAATTTAACAACCCCAGACGCTAACGCAACACGTCTATCTTTTTTACCTTTACCATGAACATACACACGTGGATAACTATGCTCATAATCAAGATTCGACCATTTCAAATTACGAATCTCATCTAAACGCAAACCCACATTACAAGCAAGCAAAAAAACCACCATATAAGCACTATCCTGCTCTAACTTATACTCAATCAACGCTTGCTGAAAAAGCTTAACTGCCTCTTCTAATGTATACGCCTTACGTTTATCTTCAGGAGCAACCTTATCAGCAGGTAATTTCAAACCCTCAAAAGGATTAAGCTCATTAAACACTTTGGCCCAGATAAGGGCATCATAAAAATGCTTAGCTGAAATTTGCCTAATACGCAAACTACTAACAGACAAAGCCTTTTGAATAACTACGCCAGAATCCAAATCCTTCTTATCCATAGCCAAACTACGAAGATAATGAACAGCACGATCCTCACTTGGACGCAATAAATTAACATCACCCCAAGCATCCAAAAGCTTTAAAACACCAACCCTATAATTCTTCAAACTACGAACACTAATACTGTCAGGCCGACGATGCAAATAAGCATCCGTCAACGACCACAATTCATCCTCATCACGACCAGACACAGCTCGAGCCGCACGAAGCTTCCTATCCTCATCAGATAACAAAGACCACTCATCAAAATGGCTAGATGATAAAACCAAACTCATCGTTCACCATCAGACATAAGCTTAGCTAAACTCAAAACAGCCCGCCATTGTTGAGAAACACCATAAAACGTTAAATGTGGCCTATCTGCACTCACAAGCTGCGTTTCATCATGCTTAGAAAGCATAACTTCAGAACCACAAGCAACCCTATTCAAATGAATAAAAAACCAATCATTATCTTTAACAGGACGAACAAACCTGCCACACTTCGCACAAAAAAACAGGGGAGAGGCATTCGACTCACTTAACCCATGAGCCTCAAATGGCGTAACAGATTTACCAGTAAGCGTTAATGCCTTAAGTAACATCCATAACCTCAACAAAATACAAATCACGTTTAGAGCGAGTTAACGCAACAAACTGCAAACATAACTCAGCATAAACATCATCAGGTGACGTGGCATAAGTACTAGGCATACGATCTGGCGCTAACAAGAACACCGAATCAGCTTCCAAACCCTTAGCACGATGAATACTAGAAAGTTTTACAGCATTATCATTTTTCTGGAATCTACGATCAATAACACTAAATAAAAAACTTAAATTCAACTTCTTAAAAGATTCCAACTCCAAACACATCATCAAGATACATTCATGCAAATCATCCAAACGAGCCTTAGCACGCTTGAATTGAGATTCAGCACCTTCATGCAATTCTTCGAGCTTAGCGACTTCCTTAGCTAAATGCTCAGAAATATACATATGGTAATTTGAATCAAACTTCTTCTTAAAAATCTTCTTAGCTAAAGCAGTTAACTGCTTAGCCAAATCACGCCCCATAATCTGAATACTAAAACCAGCCCTAGCTAACGACGTTGCGACTCCAAAAAGCGGAGCGTTATTCCTACAAATCACCAAATCCATCTGACGTACGTAACGAGATATGTAAGAAGAATCAATATAACGAACATTACCTTCAATAGCTGTTGGGCTAGCTTGGATATCAGGAACCAACATAGATGCCAACCTAATATGCTTCTTTGGGCAACGATAAGAAATACTTAGAGGCAACACTCGAGCGTTTGTTCTTTCAATAATATTAAAAAACGAGTTGACATCAGCACCAGCAAACGAAAATATAGTTTGCCATGGATCCCCAACAAAAATAAATCTACCTTTTTCTGAAATTAATTTCATTGTAAAGTTAAGAGCCATAGGGCTGTAATCTTGGCATTCATCAACACAAACAAAATCGAACGTATCAACTTCAAGTTCGAGATCTAAAACAAGTTTAATCATGTCAATAAAATCAATAATGCCTTCACTAAGAGCAAGCTCAGAACCTTTTTCAATTAATCCAGGTAATTCAGTAATAACTTTTTCTTGAAGTTCAACAACGAGATCTACTGATTCTTCATCTTCACTTTCGTTTTCTTCACCATCTATGTCATCGTCATCAGTTTCGTCATCTTCATGCAGAACAATTTCCAGCTGATACTTACTAATGATAGACCTAACTGCAAATTCATCTAATGGATCAACACAGTTAAGCCCCACAAAATCAATAAGCTTAGCAAAAAAAGACCTATAAGAATCAAGCGTAGCTTGATGAAGCAACACGGTATCCGAAAAAAACATTGATTCTCTAATCAGATAACGATACTTTTGATTATCAACATTAATAGCTACACTTTTCTGCTTTAAATACTGGTTAAGAGCAGCATAAGCCAAAGCATGCACTGTTTTAACATGAACCGTTTTGGGAACTTTGCGTTTAAGCTCATTCACCACAGATTTCGTATAAGCCAAAAAACAAACCTTCAAGTTTGTATCAAGCTTATTAGATACCTGAACCAGTAACGTTGTTTTTCCTGAACCAGCCGTAGCAGCAACAACCGCATGTCCCTGCTCATTCTTAACAAAATCCAATATGGCAGCCTGATACCTACTAGGAGCAGGCATTACATTAGTTGCTTGGTCTACAGAAAATAACGATGACTGAACAGCGCGTGGCGGCATATGACCTCATCCTATTTGAATCAAAATGAGCTTGAAGTAAAAAAATACCTTTATTAATAAGGTATCTAAGACTTCTCAGCAGCAAGCTCAAAAGCAGCTACGTCTTCTTCTAACAACGTATTAACAACATCACTAACAGAATAATCGAGAGTCTTACACGCAGCCTGGAACCTCTCAACGACATCCTTATCTAAATACAAGTTAAATCTTGATTTCATTTTACTCCTCTCAATTCACGCTCAATTGCCTTCTTAGCATCAGCAACACCTTCATTCCAAGCTCGAGTGTTTGCATCATTAGAAAATATGGTGAAATGGATATTTTCTTCGTTAGGGCCTGTGTATTCAGATTGATACCCAAACCAGTAAGCATCCTCGGGAGAATAGTTAGAAGTTTTTTCTAACTGATCAACAATTTTAGTTAAGCCAATAATCGTCTCTCGCATCTCTCCAATATACCATAAATAACTTCGTACAACATCTGATTGTACGAAGTTTACCCCTCTTGAAGCCCATAAAACCTAGATTCATGTTTTTTGTGATTTACCTCAAAATTTAAGGTATTTAATTTACGAAATTAAATTTCTGCCATATCATTAAGATCATAAATGACCAAACCAAACCACTATTATCACCCACAACCAGCAAACAAAAATTTTGCAGTTTGGGAAGCTTACTATTCACAAGAAACAAAACAACACCATTTACATAGCGTCTATATCGTCTGGAAAACCCAAAACCCCCTTTACATAAATAGGCTCAGCAAACGAACCATCGCCTACCTCAAGTTAAAAGAAAAACAAGGTGCATTTAATTGTATTGATATTGAAAATCACCAACTTAGCGTGATATTCGAAGAACGCCTAAAAGCTCGAAAACACCTGAAAGTTCGAAAACACCTAAAACAATGACACTACACGAAGCTTTAGAAACAAAACAAATACCCCAATTTAGGCATCCGATTAGCGGTTATTTACTAATTGAAACCGACGCTTACTTATGTGCGTACTATGCACAAGAACGATTAGAAACAGCTCCTGAGCCCCTTAAATTAAATAAAACTGCAAACATTCATTATCAGGATGCCAAACTCATTATTGAAGCTGTATTAACTGCACTACTAGAAACTACACAACTGGAACCAAAATCCTAATGGCAAAACCAAGAAGCCCAGAACAAGAAAAAATCCATAAAGAAAACCGACAAAAACGAAAACAAAAACGAAAAAACAAGATTGAACAAAATAAACTAAACACAAAACTAAAATTTGGCTATTGCTCTCAAGACTATCTAGATACTGAACGCATAACCGAACTACACGAATGGCCACCCATCATCTACTACCTAAATAAATTTAGAAACACCGCAAGCCATTTTATCGGGACCCAAAAAACATTTGACACGCTAGACACACTATTAACAGCTGAATACAAACTCGAGCTAGACCAGCAATATGCAGATAAAACTGAAATCCAACTTCAACGAATTCTAATATTTTTTCAAGCCGGCTGCCCCCTGCCCTACGCAGAAGCATATATGGCTTACGCCCAATTTGAATTTCTTATGAACTTGAGTAAGGAGCGCGGATTAAATAAATCCACAGACTTCCAGGTTTTGAGGAAGGGCTGT
>CAZWJZ010000363.1:0-1421 GCA_964634665.1 uncultured bacterium
TCGGCGTCCGCCCATCGGAGATCACAAGGATGGCAAGCGCCTTTGAGCACGACGACCTGACCCAGGCACTCACTCTCCGCTCTCCGCGCTACCGAGGCCGCTGATATTGCTACCTGCTATCTAATTTCCCACTCCCGCAACCGCTTATGTTTGGATCACCAATAATCCAAAGAACCGTCGTGGCGCAGGGGCTGGAACCGCTGAAGGCTCGCACCGATGTTGAGTCGATGGAGATGGAGGCGCTGAAGCTCCTGCTTGAAAAGCGTCAGGGCGGGGTTTTTGTCTCGACAGACGAGGTAAGCAACCGGCTGGCGGCAATGACCAAGCGCAAGCGCCGCAATGCCGGCTTATGCGGTTGAGTCGCCGATGAGGTCGAGCGTGGTTTTGAGCTGGTCTTCGACTTTCTGGAAGAGAACTAGCGCAGCTTCGGCGAGAGTGCTCAGGATGCGATCGTGCATGCACATCGCGGAGAGCGCATCATGAAGGGCTTCAAATCAGCTCGACATCTCCAGCGTTTTCGTCTCCATCCATGACCCGGTCGCCAATCTCTTCCACATTCACGCCACAATATCCCGTCCCACCATCACCGTGAACTGAGAACCGCAGCCATGCAAATGTGGAGTGAGTTCGCGCGCAAGCTGCATGAGAGGAAGCCGCGCGTGCCAATTTTTGCCGCAGCCCTTTAACTTTACGGTGCCTCCCAGCGTGCAGGCGAGCCAAATCGTCAGCGGCTGCTCGAGATCACCATCGGCGGCCGCCGGATAACTTGGGCAGGGGGACAGCTTCCCCGGCCATCCAACCTGATGCAAGCAGCCAGACAGTCCAAGGGCTGCCGAGCTTGCCGATGGTGATCCATCGCTGACGCCCGCGCACGCGGGCGTCAGGAACGAACGAGACCGATCCATTTGCCTTGCCTTATCCAACGGCAATTCACGCGCAAATTTTTTTTCTCGCTCAGGAACTCCTCAAACTTCGGCAGCGTTGACCTGAAAAAGGAAACTCTACCGCGCATGCTCGCGCTGGACGTAATTGGTTGCCGCAGATGGCCTGGCCGGTCATGCGCTAGCCTTGATTAACGGGTCATACCTGCTGCTGCGACATCGGCATTGCAATGCTTAAACATTTCGTGATCTTTTTCATCTTCTGGCTGATCCTGACGGGCGGCTCCGTCTCGGGTCTGCTGGTCGGCACGGCGGCCGCTGCCGCGAGCGCCTGGCTGAGCCTCGTCCTCATGCCCGCCAAGCCTGGCAGAGCGGTAAGCCTCATCGGGCTGGCGGGGCTCTTGCCGCGTTTCCTGTGGCGCTCCATCGTCGGCGGGGTAGATGTGGCATGGCGGGCGCTGCATCCGAGCCTTCCCTTGAGGGAAGGATGGCTCGTTTATAGCACGCAGCTGCCGCCGGGCGGGCAGCGCGTGACGCTCG
>CAZWJZ010000363.1:1431-4780 GCA_964634665.1 uncultured bacterium
TCTACGTGCATTGCCTCGACGCCTCCCAGGACGTGGCCGCGCAGATGTCGGCGGAGGAGGAGCGCATCGCCGCCGTGGCAGGCGGGGGCAGGCCTCATGGATGATCTGTTCTATCTGGCCGCGCTGGCGATCCTGGCCAGCGTGGCGGCAAGCCTGTTGCGCGTTCACATCGGGCCGACGCGCGCCGACCGCATGATGAGCGCCCAGCTCATCGGCTCAGGCGGCGTGGCGACGGCCCTGTTGCTGGCGGGGGCTGAGCGGAACGGCTCCATGATCGACGTAGCGCTGGTGCTGGCGCTGCTGGCCGCTTTCGCCGCCGTCGCATTTGTCAAGGCGTACAGCCCGGACGGCGCGGGCGACCCGGAGGAGGAAGACGAATGATCGCGCTCGAATGGATCTCGGCGCTCGCCATTCTCGTGGGCGTCGTTTTCTTTATCGCCGGCACGGTCGGCCTGTTGCGCTTCCCCGATGTTCACACGCGCCTGCATGCGCTTACCAAGGCGGACAATCTCGGCCTTGGCTTCGTGGCGCTCGGAGTGGCGATCCGGATAGGCGATCCGTGGAGCATCGCCAAGTTGCTGCTCGTCTGGATGCTCGCGGTGTTCGCTGCCGCAACCGTTGCGCAGCTTGTCGCCCGCGCAGCGCTGGAACAGCTTCCGGACGACGGCCGATGAGCCCGGCCACCCTGTTCGATGCCGGGCTCTGCCTCGTGGTGCTGGCGGCCGCGCTTTCGGCCGTCGCCGGCCGCGATCTCTTCGGGGCGATCGCCTTCTACATCATCTACGGCGTGTTGATCGCGCTGGCCTGGATCCGGCTTGGAGCGGTAGACGTGGCGCTCGCCGAGGCTGCTATCGGCGCTGGGTTGACCGGCGTGCTTTTGATCAGCGCCTGGTCGATCCTCAGACTACGGAATGTACAGGAAGATCGGCCGAGGCCCTCAGGCGCCGCACGGTTCGTTGCGGGCGCGCTGTGCGCCGGCGTGTCGCTGCTTCTGGCCGCGGCGATCCTCGACCTACCGCGTGAGGCGGCCGGGCTGATCCCGCTCGTTCAGCACAATCTGGACGCAAGCGGCGTAAGCAACCCCGTTACCGCGGTGCTGCTCAATTTCCGCGCCTATGACACGCTTCTGGAGAGCATCGTGCTGGCCGTGGCGTTGATCGCCATCTGGTCGCTGACGCCGGCGGAGCTCTGGGGTGGGGTGCCGGGCCTGCGCCAGCATGTGCGGCCGCACGGGGTGCTCGCAACATTCGGGCGGCTCCTGCCGCCGGTTGGCCTGATGGTCGGCGTCTATCTGGTCTGGGCGGGCAGCTCTATGCCTGGCGGCGCCTTCCAGGCCGGTACCGTGCTTGCCGCGATGTGGCTGCTCATCGTCATGTCCGGTATTCGCGATGAGCCGCCCGTCTCCTCCCTCGCCCTTCGCCTGGCCATCATCGCCGGCCCGGCGCTCTTCCTCGGCATCGGGGCCGCCGGCGCTTTCCTCGATTCCTTTCTCGGTTTTCCGCAAGATTACGCCAGCTTTCTCGTCCTCCTGATCGAATATGTGTTGACCTTCTCCATCGCGATCACGCTCGCCCACCTGGTTGCGGGCGTGCCGAGGCGCGCGGCATGAGCGGGTCGTTCATCTATGCCCTGACGGGGGCGGCCCTGATCGGCATCGGGCTCTATGGCTTTGTCACGCGGCTGCATCTGCTGCGGCGCGTTCTCGCCTTCAACGTCATCGGCAGCGGCATTTTCCTCGTTTTCGGCGCGCTGGGCTACCGGCGTCCGGATCTCGGGCCGGATGCGGTGCCGCAGGCGCTTATCATCACCGGCATCGTGGTGGCACTGTCACTGACGGCGCTGGCGGTGGCGCTTATCGTCAAGCTTGCGGAGGAGAGCGGCCGGGCGACGCTTCCGGATGAGGGGGCGGATCGGGACAGATGACGCAATGGCCTCTGCTGGAACTTACCGTCATATTGCCGCTCGCGGGGCTGCTGCTGGTGCTTCCGCTCGGCCGGCACGGACCCTGGGTGGTGCTGGCGCTGGGGCCTCTGATCCTGCTCACCGCCGCGCTGCTTTGTGCGGAGGTCTATCTTTCCGGGCAGACCATGGCGCGCTTCGTCGGCGGCTGGGAGGCACCGCTCGGCATAGCGCTGAGGGCCGATGGGCTGGCAGCGGCGTTCCTCATGACGACGGCAGTCATCGCCTTCGCCGTGGCGGTCTTCTCGCTGAAATCGTTCAGCGGCCCGCGGGAGACGACCGGCAGCTACAGTTTCTGGCCGCTCTTTTTTGCCATGTGGGCCTCGCTCAACGCCGTCTTCATTGGCGGCGATCTGTTCAATCTCTATGTGGCGCTTGAGCTTCTCACCTTGAGCGCGGTCGCGATGGTCGCCTTTGGCAGTGCCGCGGCGGCGATGCGCTACCTGCTCTTCGCGCTGTCGGGCTCGCTTGCCTATCTGCTGGGCGTCGTGCTGCTTTATTCCGCCCACGGCACGCTCGATATCGGGCTGCTCGGCAGTCAGACCGCCTCGGCGCCGACCAATCTCATCGCCGCAGGACTGATGACGGCGGGGCTGGCTGCCAAGATGGCCCTTTTTCCCTTTCACGCCTGGCTGCCGCCGGCGCATGGCAATGCGCCCGCGCCGGCAAGCGCCTTGCTTTCGGCGCTGGTCGTCAAGGCCGCCTTCTTCATCATCGTGCGCATATGGTTCGATGTCGTGCCGGCTACGGCGAGCCCCCAGCTCATGGCGATGCTTGGGCTGCTCGGCGCCATGGCGGTGATCTATGGCTCGGCGCTCGCCATCCGCCAGAATCGGCTGAAGCTCATCATCGCCTATTCCACCGTGGCGCAGCTCGGCTATCTCCTGCTCATTTTTCCGATTGCGGCTTCAACGGAGATGCCTCTGGCGCTGACCGCCTGGAGCGGTGGCATGTTCCACGCCCTCGCCCATGCCTTTGCGAAGGCAGCCATGTTCCTTGCCGCCGGCATCGTCATCGAGGCCGTCGGGCATGACCGGCTCGACGGGCTGGCCGGGCTCGGCCGCGCTCTGCCGATGACGGTCTTCGCCTTCGGCATCGCCGCGGTCTCGATCATGGGCTTGCCGCCGAGCGGCGGTTTTATGGCCAAATATCTGATGCTGGCTAGCGCGCTCGCGGGCGGTTACGTCCTTCTGGCGATCATCATGATAATCGGCGGACTGCTTGCCGCCATCTATCTCTTCCGCCCGCTGGCGCTGACGGTGGCGGGCACGCAGACGCCGCACGTGGCGCCGATCTCGCGCACGCGGCAGGCGGTGCCGCTCGTCCTGGCGCTGCTCGCAGTCGCCACAGGCGTCGCCTCGGCGGTGCCTTACGCCTTGCTGCAGATCGG
>CAZWJZ010000364.1:0-4777 GCA_964634665.1 uncultured bacterium
CCTGCTAGGATTTCCCTTGATACTTGCCTTCATCTTTTGTCCCCGTAGTGAGCCTCCAATTTTTAAATTGCCTTTGGGCTATTAAAAAAAGAGGAAGAGGACTATAAAAGTCCTCTTGTCACAACATTAAGTTGTCGCTAACCCTTTTGGGATTAGACTGTTTGCCGAGCGTACCCGACGGTGTGAGCGTACTCACATGCAGACCGTAGTCTGCGAGCTTTGCAACCGTAGCTGCGACACCTATAAGGTGTTTGAATCTAAATTACTAAGAACCGAAGTTCTCACCTAGTAAAACTAGGATTTTTTATTACTAAGAACCGAAGTTCTTACCTAGTAAAACTAGGATTTGGTATAGCAAATTTATGCAGTTGCATTTGCGGCTGCATTTCTAGCGATTACGTCTAAGACGTTCGCTAGCAGGTTTTCCAATTTTATTCCATTGCGAGGCTCAATTTGAGCCTCACATTCGTGCATGACGGTGAACCATGGGGCGTCAACGTCTGCAAAAGTGTTTAATTCCTGCTCGTCTTGAGCAAGAATAGTTAAGCGTTCTTCTTTAGCTTGGCTATCCTGCCCTAGAACTTGAGTTGTGAACACCTTTGCTATTTTCGGGATGTAGCTTTTTCCTTTTGCTACCCAAGATCTTATTTCTTTCTGGTCAATACCTGCATGCAGGGCATACAGATTATTAATACCTTTACGGAAACCGTTGCGAAGGGTTGCTTCGATCTCTTGGCTAAGGGCTTGAAATGCCGGTGCTGCAACGAATTGCGGTTCGTTGTACCATTTGGCAGTTTCAAACAAAGCTTCATCCTTGACTGGTTTCTTTGAAACTTGTATGACGCGGATTTCTTTTCCTTCGTCTTTAAGTTCTTGTCTCCAGTCTACAATGCCTAAATGTTTAGGCATTGCTGATAATGTATAGTTTCTTTGAGCTTTCGCTTTTGGAATCTTTACATCATCTTTTTTTACTTGAGATGATTTCATCTCAAGTAGTTTTTGCTCGCCTGGGTCAGCCATCAGGGCTGCCTTCGTTTGAGCAGAGGTAGGCTTTAAGCCTGAGTTTTTAGCCATCCAATACTGGCTGACTAGTTTACGATGTTGACGGCTTTCAAATTTAGCACAGTCGATCTCGACTCGTGCTGCTTTGTAGGCCGCTATTTTTTCAACGCCTGTACTTACAAGGTAGGCAGCATACCGATGAAGAGCTTGTTCTTCATCGTCTTGTACAGTGCCTTTTCCTGTCGGGATAGCGCTGAATTTGCCAATGTCGTAACCGTCTATTTCTAGCGTGTACTCTTTGGCATTATCATTACCTTTAAAATCGCCATCTAACCAGTCATTTAACTGGTGTGCGGCTTCGTTGGTAATGTTGTTGCTTTCATCCTCAAAGGTAGAAACTACCTCCGCGAATGTATTGAGTGAATCGTTGTCATGTGACAACAATTCGTTTATTGCTTCGCTTTGTTCATGAGTGATGGTATCTGCGTAAATTACGTCATAACCAACCATGAACTCAGCGTAGTCACGGCCAAATCTTGCGCACGCGCTAGCAAACTCATCACGAGCATTTGCTTGTGACTTGCCTGGGTTTTTGAAGGAAATATGGGAAACCCCATAAACGTGTTCTGCGTTGATTTTCAACGCAGAATAGTAGGCTTTTTGAAATGCCGGTGATCCATTTGGAACCGTTACCTTGAAACCGAGAACGAAATTTTTCGTCTGTTTTTCAAGTTCCTTTCTAAAAGCTTCGTCGGTGGTTTTTGCCCACAAAGTTATAGCATATAGCCAGACCTCAAAATCATATCCAGCGCAGGGAAAAACACCCTGTCCGTTACGAATGCGCTGTACGTCTCGTCGCAGCGCCTTGAATTCTTGCTTGTCTGCCATCTTTCCCTTCAACCTGAGTGCGTTTAACTGACCTTCTTTGTTGAGTCTCTCCACTCTAGGGTGGACATTTCTTGAGCGCACTTCATTTGAAATTTGCATTTTTTTCTCCTTGTTGACGGAGGGAATTTGGTAGCCGTCATAGTTACATTTTAGGAGAAAAATAAAAAAATATGGAGGAAAAAGGGTTAAAAGTTAAAAATATCTTGCAAAATATAGGATAGTTCACGTATTATCTAATGGTTGGCTCTTTTTGAGTTCTTCTTGTTAATTGGTAGTCGAGATTGGTAGCTTGGCTACCGCTTTTTTTGTTGTAACGTTACAATTATTGTTTCATTTTTTTCGGCTGTAATTTCTTGATGTGTTGTTTCATAGTTTTCTTTTTCAAATCTAAATTTGATACTCGAGTCTTTAGGCACATTTATGCTTATGGGGGTTGAGGCATCATAATTCCTGCCACCATACGAGATTCTTACGGCGGCTTCTGTTGGTTCGGTGTTAATTTGAAGATTGACTTTTTCAGCTTCTTCAAATACGAACGCTCCTAGGACTAGGATGATTAATGAAAAAAATGCTGTGGCTAGAAAAAATCTTGATAATTTTTTTAACTTAAAAAATACAAATGAAAGAGCAACACTTATTGCTAGTACATTTAATGCTATCGATGAGACTATTAGCATTAATTTTCCTTAGTGTCGTCTTGTGGGTTGTATGTTCGTTCTGGTGCCGGATGCTCATTAGCGAAATATTCAACCATCACCAGTGGGTCGGGTTCACGGTCAATCTTGGGTACTGTTTTGTCGTTTTGGTATAGGTTGCAAAACACTGCGGCTTTGCTCTCTCCCCTGACTGGATTTATTGTTATGGGTTGGCTTGGGTCAGCGTTTCCTAATGCTCTTAAAAACGTTTTGGAGAATAGGCTACTGATTCCGACTTGTACTACGTATTTGATATCAGCCTGAATGAAAATCCTTAGTTTCTCGTTGTGCGGGGCGTATTCAATTCCTACGAGGTAGCCTGTTAGAAAGAGGTTGGGTTCGGGTGTTCTTTTGTCTGTATTGTAGTCATAGTAATGCCAGCATTCGCCACCCCCTTGTCCATGTACATGAAGATATGTCCATTGTTTGGGGTGCACACTTTTTAGTCCTAACGTAGTTGTTAACATTATTCACCTTTCAAATCAGAATAGGGTTTGTTTGTTTTGATGTAGTGTTTTTTTGGAATGATTTTTATGGCTTTGTAGATCTGCCGTTGGTTTGTGTTTTTTATTTCGTTAAGGTTTAGTATTTTTGTTTTATGGGCTAGGTCATCGCCTTCCCATTGTATGAGTTGATTTTCTTTCCCTATATATAGGTAGTTTAGTACGTACATTAGCGTATAGGCCAGCAGGATGAATATGGTTATGTCTGTTGCCATGGTCATGATTTTCAATCCTTGTAACATTATGCCTATAGTTAGGATGCTTACTAATCCCATTAGGATGGCTGAGATATCGCTGAGGCTTGGTGCTAAGAGGTTGGTCTTTGGGATTATGTGATGGCTTTGGTCAGGTGAGTAGCAAATTATTTCAAAATCACTGTAACCTTTTTCTTCTAGTGTATTTTGTATTTGGTTTTCTGAGCATTCAAGAAATTCTGTTAAGTAAATTTCTTGGGTTTTTAGGTATACGAAGAGTTTTCTTATTTTTTTTCTGAAGAAAAGTCGGCTTAATGTAATCAGTAAGGCAACTGGAAAGATAATTAAAATAGTGAGTATCATAAACCCACTATTTCAAAAAACACCTTAATAAATTAGGTAAATTCTTACGTTAAGGGAGTTTTAGCCCACTAATTAAGAAGTTTTTGTTTTCCGTATGAAGGTAAGATGGTTTTTGTGTTTTTTCTGAACTTGTTATGGGCATTACCCATTTGAATTCTCCTTCTATCGTACTCAAACTTGTATTGAGAAAAGAAATTTTTAGGCTGCATGGTTCAAATGCAGTGTTGTCACTAACTGAAATTGTTGTTTCAGCTTCACCATGAGTACCAGAAGCACTCAAAACAACTTTGTCACTGTCCTTTGCCGTAATTGTAATAGCTCCAAACTCATTCATACTGGCAGCTAGTGATATTTGATCTAAAGCTTGCTTCAATATGCTTGCGTCAACGGTTATACCCTTCTCTAAAGTTGTTTTTTCCGGCATTAATGGCCTGATATCAGGCGGAGTTTTTTCCATCGTCCTTATGGCAAGGTGACTGTTCATGGTTATCAAATGAAGGTGCGAATCATCTATAGAGATCAAGGCTTCCTCACTATTTAAGGCTTCCATTATCCTAAAGCTGCTTGAGGGTAAACCAATTGTCTTTAACGTCGCTTTATCTATCTTCTCAGTGGCAGCTGTAAATTGATTTGCTGCATAAGCGCAACCATCTTCAAAATTAATTGCAACAGCTTCAAAGATTGCACTTTGCGGGTCAACCAGGGGTGAAACGGTTTTTAATGCTGCAATTAGTTGTTTTATGGAATAACTGATTCGCTTTTCTTTTGGAGGTGCTGCAATCAATCCCATGTCACTGGTTTGTAAGGTCGTAAATTTTTGTTCGCCTAATGCAGTTTTGATTATTAATTGACTACCTATTACACTCAGACTGCCATCTAAGCTCAAACTGTGGCAGAAGAACTTATTGCTAAACGTTCCTTCAATTTGATTTAAGCAGTCCGTAAAAACTTTTAGTTGAAAATGTTCATTTTTAACGCTTACTAGGCTTTTCCCATCTACTAACTGTACATTGACAGCGGTTTCAGGCTTAAAGTTTTTTAACAGATTGATCAGTTGTTTTTTCATTTTTGTTCTCCTGTAACTACTGACCCTATAGCAGTAACGGTTCAATGCGAGGTAAAACGAGCTGCC
>CAZWJZ010000365.1:0-4748 GCA_964634665.1 uncultured bacterium
CACCCTCAGTCCAATCTGAGCCTGGTTTGCCACCCAGTGACTGACTTAAATCTGCGGGTCCAACATAAATCGCGTCAAGCTCTTCTACAGATAAAATGGCTTCTAAATTATCAAGCGCTTGGGCTGTTTCAATCATAGCGAAGGTTAAAAGCGTGTCATTGGCTTTTTCTGCGTAGTCTTCGCCTGCGTACATACTCACTCGAGTAGGCCCGTAACTACGGTAACCTTTGGGAGGGTAACGGCAAGCGCCTACAAAGGCTTCACACTCTGCTTGGGTGTTAATCATGGGGCAAATAATGCCGTATGCGCCAGCATCAAGCATTTTCATAATGATGCCAGGTTCATTCCAAGGTACTCTTGCTAAAGGTGTTACATTGGTTGTTGAAATAGCTTGCAGCATAGGCAAAGCTGCATCATAGTGAATAGGACCATGCTGCATATCTATGGTTAAGCTATCAAAGCCAGAATGCGCCATACCTTCAGCGGATATGCTTGAGGGTATAGCTAACCAACCGTTTACAACTGCTTCGCCTTTTTCAAATTTTGTTCTAACAGTATTTTCGCGCATTATGATTCGTTTGTAAAAAACAAACGACTCCTTTCTAAGAGAGTTACCTCGCTAATCTTTTTGTTACGTAAAGTATGACACAGAAAACAGGCTTAGTACTACTTGTATTTTTGTTGGCTTAGCCATACGCTAAATGCCTATGAAGGATAATGCTACAAACAGCTTTTCTAGGGAAGACCAACCGACAAGGGTTACTCAAGAAGAACAAAAAGGATTTGACTTATTTCTAGCTCGAGCTAAGCAACTCTCTAATCGGGTTGAGGGAGTTCCAAAGCATTTGGGGTTACTCATGATTATGACAGTACTGTCATTAGTTTGGCTTTGGTTCTTAGTTTTTGCTTCTGCAGCAGCTTGGTTGCAGCTTACTGCCGCTGTGGTTTCAGTTGGGATTATCATTCCGTTGTTTTTTGTTTATCAACTGTATGAATTAAGCAAAGCAATACTTTCACTACCTGAAAAGCTGATTGAGTTTCGGCTGCGAATTCTAGAAGAGGAGTCCTTCAAGGCGTTTGCGCTAGCAGAAATAAAGAATAGAACGGATGCCTTGAATATGTTCTCCATACTTACTGAGCTAAGAGCGTTTTTAAAAGCCTCAGGAGGGATTGCAGGCTTATCAAACTTACTTAAACTACAGTTCCTGAAAGCACTAAATCCTTTTTTTAGTGTAACGACCCTCTACTCACTAGCTGTTTGCTGGCTGGTAAGTTTATTAGGGATAGTTAGTTTTGTCGTTTATCTTGTGCGCTTATAAGGCTTAATCTAGCTCTACTTCTATTTCGCCATTAATGCCACCAATTACCATGACATCATTATTATTAAGAAAATATTTTATAACAGTGCCTTCAACAAAATCTTCGCCCTGCGTGCTTCTAGCTGGGTTACCACGCATAATGGCTACGCCATTAGCCTCGTCATACTCTAAGACATCTGCGGTACTCACTCGATCTTCAGACGTTACTGTTACGTTACCAGACAGCGTAGATAAGTCAGTATCAAAATCAAACTGCAATTCATCACTATTGGCACTTAATGAAGGTGATTCACCCTCAGACGCACGCTCTAAACTAATAGGCCCCTTCATATCACCCACATTATTATCAGGCTCGAGTATCAGACTTTCCCCTAGAATGGTGGTTCGACCCTGCTCTAAACGTATAGGGTCGTCTAACCTTTCCTCTACTTCTATGCAGCGGGGTCTTGAGAAAGTTAGGTTTTGGGCGTTATATAGTTCAACGCGCTCTTCGTTTTCTGAATCTTCGACATCAGGCGTTTCAATAATCACTATTGAAGATAAGAGTTTAGCTTCTTTAGAGAGGGTTTCAACAAAACCCTCTACAGGTCCATAAAAAATATTTGTTACAAAGCCTTCTTTACAGTTTCTGTTAGACAAATAGGTTTTAGCCCCATCACTCCCAAGACTTAGGTTAGTAACCGTTAGTTGGGTATCATTACGATTTATGTCTAGTTTGGGTGCATTATTGGTTTGAGCTTGGCTATCAAGCAATAGAATAATCACCACTAAAACCAAAGTGATGACTAATTTTTGCTTATTCATAAGGTTTTGAAATCTATTCTTGTTCGCGGGTTAGTAAGTAATCTTCTGCATTAAAGTCACTAGCTACCGAGTCATCAATGACTTCAATAACATCAAACTCAATATCTTGTAAAATTCTAGCGCCTGTTAGCGTAATGCCATCTGCTTCATTGATAGATTCTGCAGGGTTACCAATGACTTCGGCAAGGCTTTGCTCATCGTCAAAAAAGACTTCATCACCTGTACTGGTAATGTCAGCATCTATAACCGTTACATTTGAGATTGCGTGGAGACGTTTATCATCTGTCAGGACTCTTGTCTCATCCGCTGTTATGACAAGGAAATTACCATCTTCATCTTCTCTGGTTATTTGACATTGCCTGTCAGTGCAACGAAGTACACCTAAGGTTCGTTTTTCTTCGTATTCCATTTCATCTGCTTCGGCTTGTTGATTGCCGTTATCAAGCTTTACATCTCCACGGCTTATGCTTACATCAGTATCAACATCAAATTCAGCTTCTAAAGCGGTTATGAACACAGCTTCTGCTTCTTCGGTTCTGCCTTCAACGGTTATGTTGACATTTCCTGTGAGCAAACCAATACCTGTGGCTTCATCATAAAATAAGGTTTCACCAAACGCTTCAAGGCGACCACGCGTTACCCTTACGCCTTCACTAAAGGTTGCTATGCGCTGGCCTCTTGCTTCGGTTAGCGTTAATTCTTCGGCAGTTTCTGGGGCGCGTAACTCGGCCTTTTGAGCAAAGATAGCTAAGGTAGACACCGTAGCTTGCACACCTTCGGGGTCTGGGTGTTCAAAAAAGAGGGGGCCTCTACGAAGGTTACCTGACTGTTGCCCACCTGGTGAATCTATAATAATGAGTCTCTTCTCGCTATCATCAATAGCCTCGACAGACTGAGCTGTTTCGCTGTCGGTATTCGTGTCAGTAGTGCTTTCTTGTGCAACTACAAAAAGCGCGATACCTATTATCAAAATGAGTAAGAGTTTTTTCATTTAATCCTCGTTTCCGTCAACTATTTCAAGTTCACACCTGAACGTGCTGCCCTCGCCACCCGATTCAAAGCTTTCAAGATTAAAACTGATTTTCATGTTCTCGTAAATGCAAAGTTCCCCTTCGCCCGTTACTTCAGCCCGAGGAATATCAAATTGTCCTTCACGTTGATTAATAATGACCTGACGATTGTTTTTACTGGTCATATCTAAATCGTAATCTTCTTCAATGATATGCACAAATAAGCTATCGCCACGCAAATTATCATCACTAGAAATAACAACCTGTTCAGCTTCTAAGGTAAAGTCAGTCTCGTTATTCACAACCCGTTCACCATCTTCAATGTTATTTAAAGTGGTTTCACGAATGTCAGGATCATAAGACACACTAGGGCTAGAAAAAAACCAAACAGCATCAGGGTCTTCTTGCGGGTACAAAATCACTCGAGTGTTTTCTAATTGTATGGTTGCGTCAGGAATGCCTCTGAGTTGTTGGGGTAGCAAACTAAGGCCAAATAAAGCTGTAATGATGACCACCAGTGCAATGAGCGCGATTCGTAACACAAGCTTACTCTACTTGTTTTCTAGGGTGAGAAGCGTGATTAAATTCTAAATGTTTGTAGGTCATTTGTGTGGTGGCTCAGTTTAAAAACAAGAAGGCTAGATTTGATTTATGAATCTAGCCTTCTTGCAGGTATTTAAATTTTATTCAAAAGATACATTAAGCACAGTAAATTCACTGGTGCCTTTAGCGCCTTTTACAGTTACTTTATCGTTGACTTCTTTGCCAAGTAAGGCCATACCAAAAGGAGATTCATCACTAATGCGATTTTCAAAAATATCTGCCTCGTGAGTACCAACCACAAAATAGGTGATTTGCTCACCTGATTTGTCTTCAAGGAGTACACTCGAGCCTATTCTGATTGCGCCACCTTCGCTACCTTCGACCACTACTGCACGGTGAATGAGTTCTTCTAGGTCAGCTATTTTGACTTCATTTTCGCTTTGGGCAAGGCGTGCTTCGTCGTAAGCTGCACTTTCTCTAAGGTCACCGTCTTCGATGGCTTTACCCATGTTTGCTGAAAGTTCGGGGCGTCTGACTTCTACTAAGTACTTGAGTTCTTGTTTTTTGCGTTCTAGGCCTTTTGCGGTTAAGAAAAATTGTTTCGTTGCCATAAGTTCCGTCCTAAGTATAGTGATTTACAAGAGTTTTGATGAGCTAAATGCCTCATTTTGCCTGCTATCTTTTTGCTCTAAGTGTTACCTGAGCTCACTAAAGCTACATCATACCGTAGAATAAGCTTTATTGAGGGATGACATTAAACATGGCGAAAAAACATATTGTTTCTATTGATGATGAGGGCTTTACCTTAAAACTGATTGAATCAGTCTTAGGTGACGTTTATGAGCTTACTACGTTCCAAGATTCTAAGGAAGCCTTAGCGGTGTTCAAAAATGGTTTAGAGGCTGACCTTATCATTTGTGATATTAACATGCCGCAAATGGATGGCTTTGAGTTACATGAGGCTTTAAGAGAGCAAACTAAGCTTAGGGCGATTCCTTTTATCTACTTGACGGCGTTGCTTGAAAGAAAGCATTTTCGTCAGGGCATGCAGCAAGGTGCAGATGACTATTTA
>CAZWJZ010000366.1:0-4747 GCA_964634665.1 uncultured bacterium
TAATGGTGTCATTTATGCCGAAGGAGACATAGACCGTTTCTCAGGCCCTGAGCGTACTATAGCTACTAGTACAGACCCTAACTTAGCACCCCCAGCGTTAGCAGCATTTAGTCAAATTACAGTTATAAGCGAAAATGATACTCGTATAACAGGTGATTTAAAATACGAAGATGAGCCTTGCACAGGTACACCCGTAAGAGAAGCTGATGGCAGTGTAACAGCTGCAACTTGCGATAACACAGCAGCTATAAATGTTTTAGGGGTTTATACCGCAGAGGGTAACATACGCATAGGAAACCAAAACATCGCAGATACTAGTCTAAATTCTCCTGATAATGTCACCATACATGCTTCACTCATGAGCGCTAAAGGTGTCGTGACCGTAGAAAACTACGACCTTGGGCTAAGCCGAGGCAGTGTAAGGCTATTAGGTGGCATTATAGAAAATTACTACGGTGCATTTGGTACCTTTGACGCAGCAACAGGCAATTTCAAAACAGGTTTTTCAAGAAGCTTTACCTATGATGAGCGCCTCGCAGATAATGTTGCCCCACCTTTCTTTCCCACAACAGGTAAAAACGGTGTAACTAACGCCTTTGCAGTGAGTTTTGCGCAAAGAGAACAAGTTTACTAAGCCAACATTTATTCAACAAAAAGAGCCTGGCATGCCAGGCTCTTTTTGTTGTTAAGACCCTGTTAAGACCTCTTATTTAAGCTTTAAACAAGCAAACAGGAGGCAGGCATGGTCACAATCATTAGTTTATTTACCCTCATAAGCGTTATTACTGCCATCAGCATGACAGTTCACTGTTTTATTAAACGAAGTGCCGCAACATTTCTACACCCCAAACGCAGCTTTGCAAACTCGAGTCCATCTGATTATGGTATTGAAACTTGGGAGAGTGTTAGTTTTAAGTCAGCTGACGGTCTTAGCTTAGGGGCTTGGTTTATTCCTGCAAAAGACCCCACCAAAGCAACCATTATTTTTGTTCACGGCATAAGAGGTAACCGCTCGAGTTTAATGGGGCAAGCTAGTAAACTGATTCATGCTGGTTTTGGAGGGTTGCTTATAGAACTGCGTAATCATGGTGTGAGTGAGGGTAACTTAACCACCATGAGTGCGCAAGAAGTTTTTGATATTGAGGGCGCAGTGAAGTTCTTAAAAACTAGAGAAGATGTAAATCAAAACAATCTAGGCATTATGGGGCACTCTTTAGGCGCAGCAACAGCCATTCGCGCAGCAGTAAGGCAGCCAGAACTAAACTTCGTGATTGCGCAAGCATCCTTTGCTGATCTTTGTGACAGCATGCATCAAGCAGCCAGAGCCCTAGCAGGCTTAAGCGTAAACAATCATCTGTTTAAAGCTTTGCTACACCCTTTGACTTGCCTTATGATTCGCTATGCCCAAAAACAAGTAGGTCAAAACCCAAAAGATATAAGCCCAAAACGCGACCTGCAAAGCCTCGATATACCCTGCTTATTTATTCACGGATTAAATGACAAAACCATATGCCCAACAAACAGCCAATGCCTTTTTGAACACGCAAAAAATAAAAAGGAACTCCTGCTCATAAAAAACATGGGACACTCGAGTACGAAGCATCATCTTAATGACGCTCTTATGCATTCGCTTGTTGCGTTTGCTGAAAAACATGGGCACAACTCATGTGATGGTGGCTTATCTTTGACTACGTCAGCCTTAAGTCACTCTTTAGCTTTAGGTGTTCTAGAAAAGCAAGTGAGTTTAGTTGCGTAAAGTTATCGCTTTACCCCTCATACTGACTGACCTAAGCATTCAAAGCTTATTTTTAGAATTTGCTTCATTCAGCATCTTAGGGTCTACAAAATAACTATTTTCTAAACTGCAAACCTAACTCGAGTTTATTGCGACGTTATTGCGACGCTTATCTTAGATACTTAGTGTAAGCATTCCTACGTTCATGCTTAAGAAGGGTGGTTTATTTGGATACTCAGACGTTTGCCTTAACACCTGAAGTGGCTTGTTAAGACCTTGTTAAGACCTGTTTTTTAAAGTATGGCTATCGGAAAGCCCCCGATAGGTTTAGGGCATTTAATTTAGACGGAGTGGTTTAGAAGCGTTTTCTACTCGGTCACTTTTAAGGAGACAGATATGAAGAAAGTAATTATTTTTTTGATCTTGGTTTTAGGGGTCGCATTTGCAGACATTCCGCTTGATGGTATAACGCTTGCGCTTCACCCGAATGGTGCAATGCTTATTGCTGGTGGTGAGAATCGTACGCTTTATAAAATTGACGCGGAAACGCTTGAGGTTACAGAGCGTGTTTATTTTGGTTCTACTATTAACAAGCTTGCTTATTCAGCTGATGGTTCTCTTATTTTCTTGCAAGATAGCGAGCCAGATATTTATATTTTGAATGCTGAAACCCTTGAAGTTACTGCCACGCTCGGTGGTTATGGCGCTATGAGCATGGCGCCTTCAGCTAATCTTATGGTTGCTTATGACAGTGATTTTGATGGTGATACCGTCACGCTGTTTGATACTTCAGGTATTGAAATAAAGAGCATTACTTTTAGTGAAGATGATGATATTGCGTCTATTGGCCTTAATGCTGATGGTACAAAGCTAGCTGTTTTCTTTGATGAGTTTGATAGTGAAAATGAAGAAGATGTCTCTTGGGGTGATATTCCTGAAGAGTACGAGGGGTTTGCTAAAGATGTTTACTCTGAACAGCATGATGGTGAAGAGGCTCGCTACATTCTTTACAGTGTGCCTGAGTTTGAAGTGTTAGCTGATTATGTAGGCTTTTATAGCCCAGCTGATGATCAGTTAGTCTTCTTTCAAGGAGATGATGCGCTCATTATTAAAAGTAGTAATGAAAATGCACGTTACAAGCTAGATGGCACTGTTGAAATGTGGGAATGGCCTAGCAATAGCAGCGCCTACGGTGAAGGTATTTCGAGTGATCAAAATGTTTTGGTTGTGGGTGGTCTAGCTGAAGCAACCATCTTTGATGTTTCAAGTAATAGTGAGCTTAGTTTTGATATTGATGATTTACCGGGCTGGCCTGAATACTTTAGTAACTTTGTCATTGCGTCAGATGGCATTATTTATGGTGCTACAGGTGCCTACCGAATTGTGAAGGTACAGCAAGCAGGTGCAGGGGTAAGTAAAACCATCAAGCCTATTTACTAAAGAATGGTTTCGAGATAGTGCCAAGGTACTATCTCACTCGATTTGTTTTTGTTATTGAACTAGTTTGCCACTAAGGCATTTGAACTAAGCTCACAGCTCTCAAGTTGAAAGGAAAGACAGTATGGCTTATCAAGAAGTAACTAGAACAGGCATCGTAGGTCGTTTGGGCGGTGCATTTAAAGGTGTTTTGACCGGACTTGTTATTTTTGTGCTCGCATTTCCGCTCTTATTTTGGAATGAATCACGTGCCGTAAAGCGCGCCAGAACCCTAGATGAAGGTCAAGGTATAGTGCAAGCCACCTTACCAGATAGTGTAGATAGTGCCTTAAATGGTCAGCTTGTACACATGACAGGTTTGGCAAGCACCACAGACGTTTTGCAAGATGACGCTTTTGGTATAGGTACAAACGCAATCAAACTAACTCGAGTTGTCGAAATGTACCAATGGAAAGAAACCAGTCGTTCTGAAACCAGAACGCAAACAGGTGGCACCAAAGAAACCGTCACGACTTATGATTATGAGCAAACATGGTCACCAACTGCCATTAGTGACTCGAGCTTTAAAGTACCAGCGGGTCATAGTAACCCAGCTAGCATGCCCTTTACGGGGGGTGACTGGTTAGCGCAGAACGTAGCCTTAGGTGCGTTTCAACTACCAACAAGCTTAAGTGGCAAAATTTCTGGTTCGCAAGCTCTAAGTTTAAACGAAGCTGATTTAATAAAAATTTCGCAAACAGCAAACGTGCTGATAGAGCAAACTGGCGAATGGGTTTACTTAAATTACGCAGGCTCGAGTGCTGCGCCTCAAATTGGGGATGTTCGAGTGAAGTTTAGTTTTGTACCTGAATCAACCGTAAGTATTGTTTCTCAGCAAGATGGCAATAGTTTTAAGGCATATCAGTCTAAGCATGGTTCATCAATTAATATGCTTGCTATGGGGGTTAAAACACCTGATGAGATGTTTGAAGCTGCTAAGCAAGCAAATACCGCTATGACTTGGGGTTTACGTGTCCTTGGTTACTTCATGATGGCCGGTGGCTTAGCTGCCGTTTTTGGTCCTTTGGTTGTACTTGCTAGTATTTTGCCGTTTCTGGGTAACTTATTAGGTGCAGGTGCTAGGTTGATAGCGGGCGTTATTGCTTTTTTCTTTACCTTTATTACTATTGCAATTGCATGGCTTGTTGTGCGCCCTGTGTTGGGCTTTTCGCTCATAGCTATTGCCGTCGTTGTACTAGTTGGAGGCTTAATGCTTAGCCGTCAAAAAGCTACACAAACACAAACTGATGCGGCAGCAGCAGCTGCCTAATTTAGCTGTAATAGTGAAAAAGCTCGAGTTTACAATACTCGAGCTTTTTTGTTTCATACCTATGTTGATTGTTTTAGGCTTATACTAAACTGATTTAATCGTGTCATAAGACTGAGTGAGTCAGAGCGTACTCCCCAAACCTGTCTCGACTACGTCGGCAAGGTCGGAATTATAAATGTCGTAAGACTTTATAATTCAGCTTAGTATTAGGTAGGACTTACGCACATAAAGTCATCGGAATGGATGGGTGTTTGAGTTGCTGCCTC
>CAZWJZ010000367.1:0-4742 GCA_964634665.1 uncultured bacterium
GCCGATTTGTTTTCCGCTTTTGTCTTTTAGGTTTTCTACTAAGCCGGATACTTCTTCAGGCATAGCGCCAATAATGCCTATCATGCTTGTTGCGCCTTGTACTCAGACTCGAGCATGCTTAGTACCACTAGGTTGGCGTAGCTGTCGTCGGGTAGTTTTATGCTTTCTCGCAATGTGCCCTCTTGTTTGAAGCCTTCTCTTTGGTAGACATGTAGGGCTCGTTTGTTATGGTCGTAAAAGGTGACCCAGAGGCGGTGGGCGTTGAGTTCTTCAAAAACAATTTTTTTGATTTGATTTAAGATTTCTTGACCGTAACCTTGATCGGTTTCTGTTAAGGCTATGCGTTTGAGCTCTATAGAACCATGGTGAAAGGTGCGGCGTAAGCCTTTGAGTATGACATAGCCAATAATTAGCGGCTTGTTTTTAGGGGTTACGACCCAGTAGGCTACGTCGTTATCAGTGAGGTAGGTAAGGTGTTTATCTTCACTATCTCTACCTGTAAAGCCTGCGTTGCCTGCTTGTTTTTCAATGTCTATGACTTCGCTAATAATGCCTTGGGTAGCGGGTTTAAGTTGCAGATGCCTAGTCTCACAGAATTTATTCATGACTTGTCTCTGGTTTGAGTAGCGGAAACAAAATGACATCACGAATGCTGGGTACATCTGCCAGAATCATCGCAAATCTGTCTATACCTAAGCCTAAACCACCGGTGGGGGGCATGCCGTACTCTAAGGCGGTTAAGAAGTCTTCATCAACTTCGGGTTGCTCATCATCACCAAGGGCACGTAGCTTTTGTTGTGCTTCAAAGCGTTCCCTTTGGTCAATAGCGTCATTAAGTTCACTAAAGGCGTTGCCTAACTCCATACCCATGCAGACAGGTTCAAAGCGTTCGGTTAGACCTGCACGGCTACGGTGTACCTTCGCGAGTGGGCTTATAGCTTTCGGGTGATCCATGACAAAGGTGGGTTGTACTAAGTTAGGTTCAACATAAATGTCATAAAGCTTATTTAGGATTTGTGGGAAGGGTTGCTCTGCGAGTCCTTCGGCATCCTCAGCTTTACTAGGATGATGTTCTTTAACCCAAGCACGCAATTTTTCTTCATCGAGTAAATCAAAGTCAATACCTGCTTGCTTTGCAATTTCACCTGTGTAATCAATGCGAGCCCAAGGTGTACTAAAATCTAGTTCTTGCCCCTGATAGGTAATCGTGGTGGAGCCTTTAAGCGTTTGAATAATATGTGAATACATGTTCTCAACTAGCTCAAGAATATCAATGTAATCTTTACCAGCCCAGTAAAGCTCGAGCATGGTGAATTCTGGGTTGTGTTTCGGGCTTATGCCTTCATTTCTAAAGACTTTGCCTATTTCATAAACCGCGTCAAAGCCGCCTACAATGAGGCGTTTTAAGTACAGTTCTAAGGAGATACGCAGGTGAAAGTCATGCGCTAAAGCATTGTGATGCGTTAAGAAAGGTCTTGCTTCTGCGCCACCCGGTACGCTTTGCAAAACAGGATTATCTACTTCAATAAAGCCACGTTCATCAAGGTAGCGCCTTATCATGCTGATAGCTTGTGAGCGGAGTTTGAAGGCTTGTTTAACTTCAGGGTTAACCATTAGGTCAACGTAGCGTTGACGGTAACGCAGTTCTTTATCGCTTAGTCCGTGGTATTTATCAGGCAAAGGTCTAAGGCTTTTTATGAGCGGTCTGAAGCTGCTTGCTTTAACGGTGAGTTCACCTGTTTTGGTTACAAAGAGGGTGCCGGTTACTTCTAACCAGTCACCTAAATCTACTTTTTTAAGTCCGTTGTAAAGCTCTAAGGCATCTTTTTGAAAGTAAGCCTGAAGGCTGCCTTCTTGATCTTGAAGGGTGGCAAAACTAGCTTTACCCATCATTCGAAAAAGCATGACGCGACCTGCAATGGTAACGACTTCATCAACTTCTTCACCAGCTTCTAAATTTGGGTATTTAGCATGCAATTCGGTTGAGTAATGGCTAGGTTTAAACGCATAAGGAAAACGCTCAAATCCACGTTCCTCAAGGCTATCCAAATTTTTAAGACGTTGTTCACGCTGTTCAGTTAAAGACTTTTGCGACATAAGTGCTTAGTTTAAGGCGAAAAGCCAAAACTTAAAAGGGCTAAAGGCACGGATGTGCTAGCCATGAATTAAGAGCAATGACTAGAAGGTAAAAACAATTCCCCATTTTCTAACTCTCATTCTGCCAGCTTTTAATTTTCTAGTTTTCATTCACAGCTATCCACTGCCTACCGCCTACTACCCACTGCTTTACCCCCAAAGCTATCATTCTCATCATTTTTATCTTGATAAACTTTTGTTTGTGACAAGACCCAGACTATTACTAACAGCAGGCTTTATTGTTGCCCTTTTATCTTGGTGGGCACTCGCTCGAGTGATTCAGCCTAGTGGCGTGCCTATTCCTGACATTCAAGTATCTATTTCTGAAGCTTGGAATGCCCCTGAATTAGCGTACTATCGGCGTTTTGAAGAAGCTAAAACTAATAATGAAATTGAGGCTTTGCAGTCTTTTGCCCTCGCTGAAGATTATCTTGCTTACCAAGCTGCCTTAGTATTAGCTAATAACCTTAATTTAGATCTTGGCTTACGCTACCAGTACTTACGTCGTGCTGCTGAGATAGAACCCAAAGACCCCTTAGACCGTCAAGGTCAGCGAGAGCAAGAACTCGAGCTTGGTGTCTTAGCTGAGCAGGCTGGGCTGATTGATGCTGCTAAGCATCATTATCAAGAAGCGTTGCCGGAAAGCGCAGCCGTAGAGGCACTCCAAAGACTCGAGCTTGACCCTTATCTTTTGGCGAATCGGTTTTTTCAAGAGGGGCTTTATGCTGAAACCTTGCTAGCGCTGGATGGTCGTTTGGCACCTTCGTTGGAAGCCTTGTCTTATAGGCGGACGGCTGAGCCTGAAAAAGCCTTAGATGCTTATGGTCGCTGGTTACAAGAGGAAGCTCAGAATAGTGAGGCGCTTTTGGGTAAAGCATGGTCGCATTATGCTTTAGCTGAGTACGATGAGGCGGAAGCTTTGTTTACGCAGTTTAGTGATAAGCAAGCGCTTTATGGGCGTGCGCTTATTCGTAATAAAGCAGGTGATGTAGATGCAGCGGTTGCTTTGCTTCGTCAGACAGATGATGCTGATTATTTTTGGTTAGCGACTGATCTTTTAGAAGCTAAAGATCGCTACGCGGAGGCCATTCCTTTTTATTTAAAGCTTGCTAGAGGTAATAGTAGCTTGGCGGATGATGCTGCTTACCGCGCTTTTACCTTAGCAACGCAGCTGAATGATTTTGTGCTGGCTAATGAGGCACTAAGTTTATTAAAACAAGATTCTTTTTTTGCTTTAAAACTAGGGGCTGTCTTAGAGCTACCTAGTAGCAGCTCGCAAGATACTGTAAAGCTAGATGAAGTTGTTTTGGCAGAGCGTTTGGCAGCGGCAGGGCAGCAGGAAGCTGCTATAGGAGAGTTACAACACGCATTGCAAAAAAGTACTACGGTTGAAACGACCTTGCAGTTAGCAGAAGCGCTTCAGCAGCTTGGTGAGTACAGGCAATCACAACGAGCAGTTAGTTTGCTTTTCTTTGGCGAAAGTCAAGAGCAAGTTAAACAGGATTTAAGAGCGTGGCGTTTGGCTTACCCACGTGCATACGCTAGTTATGTGCTAGCTGAGAGTAATAAGTATGGTTTAGAACCAGAGCTCATTTGGGCGATTATGCGGCAAGAATCAGGTTTTTTTGTCGAAGCTGTATCACGCTCCAATGCAAAAGGACTTATGCAGGTCATTCCGAGTACTTGGGATTGGCTAGCGGAACTTCAAAAAGAAACCCCTGCTAATCCTTTTGATGTTGCGAGTAATATTCGTTACGGCGTTTATTATATCAATTGGTTAGCAAGCTACTTTGAAGATTACGCTGCTGACCCTGAGCTCATGATTGCCTCTTATAACCGAGGTCAGGGTTATATAAGAAGACTGTTTGAAAGTGACTTTGTTAATCAAGATAAAGACTTACTCTACCGAGAAATAGATAGTTTAGAAACAAGAGAATACTTACAAGTAGTGACAAAGAATTACTTGATTTATAAGGCTTTATACGGCAATTTATAGCAAATCCGATAATAAGCTACGCTAGCGAGGTTTATATCACTCCTATTGGACTTGCTATTGCTTTCATCCTATAAGTAAGCCATTTCAACACGGTCACGACCTGATTCTTTAGCGCGGTACATGGCCGTATCGGCATGCTTAATTAAAAGTTGAGCGGTTTCGCCATGATCAGGAAAAGCTGACACACCAATAGAAATCGTGAACAACTCGAGTGTTGAGTTATCTAGTTGAAGCTTTATTTTTTTTACATCTTCCCTTAGGTTTTCTGCGCGTTTAAGGGCATCATCAGCATGTGTGTCGGGTAGCACAATGACAAATTCTTCACCCCCATAACGACAAGCAATATCTTGAAATCTAAAGCTAGTACTTAGTAATTTTCCTAAGGCTTTTAAGACTTCATCGCCAGCATCATGACCAAACTGATCATTGATTTGTTTGAAGTAATCAATATCTGCCACAATAATGCTTAAGGGCTGCTCATTACGCTTAGCACGCTCGAGTTCTCGTTTTAGGGTTTCATCTAGGTAGCGCCGATTATAGAGATTGGTGAGGGGGTCTTTGATGGCTTGTTGTAAAAGGGAGTGGCGTAATTGCAGGTTGTGTAGCGTTA
>CAZWJZ010000368.1:0-4716 GCA_964634665.1 uncultured bacterium
GCGCAAGAAGACACCGTTGCTTTTGGAGATCAACATAATGATAAGGAGCTTATAAGCTGGGTAGGGTATGGCGTTGCTATGGATAACGCTAGTGATGAGCTTAAAGCAATTGCTGATTTTATTACCACAAGCCATAATCATGATGGTGTTGCCAAGGTTTTAGAGCGTTGGATATAAAGAAACAAACGTTTTTGGCCTTAGATGTAGGTGAGGCGCGCATTGGTCTGGCGATAGGTAGTTCTGACTCTTCTTTTGTCTTTGGTCGTAGCTACTTGATACGCAAAAATCTTGAGGCTGATATTGAAGCCCTAAAGGAAAGTATGCGTCAAGAGCGTGCTGATGCGCTGGTTTTGGGTTTACCTAAGCGCACAGATGGCCAAGATTCACTTCAAACCCAAAAAGTTAGAGGCTTAGCCAAAGTTTTAGAAGAAGCTGGCTGCACGGTCTTTTTTGAAGATGAGCGTTTTACTACCCGTATTGCCACAGCAAACATTTTGCAAAGTGGTAAGAAGAAAAAGAAGCGCCAAGAAAAAGGCTTAGTAGATGAAGCTTCAGCTATTCTTATTTTAGAAAGTTTTTTAGAAAAACTCAGAAAAAACCAATTTTCGCCTAGTAAACTGGAGGGACTGTGAAAGATACTCAGCCTTATTCAGATGACTCACAAAGTCAGCATGAAAATCCTTTTCTAACCAGCAATGCAGCTATCAAAAAGAAAAGGCCATCCCCGTTCAGGCGTTTCCTAGTTGGCTTTATATTTTTTCTTGTCTTTGTAGCTGCGTCTCTGCTGATTGCCAGGCAATACCTAAATCAGCAATTAAGCCCTATAAGTAGTCAAACCCAAAACAGTGAATTTGAAGTCATGCCCGGCTGGGGTGCGCAACGCGTAGCAAGGGCTTTAGAAGAGGCTGGTTTTATTAGGAACGCGCGTATATTTTCGCTTTACTTGCGTTTTAATGACTTAGATACCCAAATTGGTGAAGGTCTTTATGACTTATCACAAAGCATGAGCCTAGATGATATAGCAGCCAGCTTAGTAGCGGGTGGCAGACCCCGCACCCAAAGACTCGTTATTCCTGAAGGCTTTCGCATACAAGATATTGCCAGAACCATTGCAGCAACAGGCTTTGGTGAAGAAGCAAGCTTAATGAATAACTTGCTAAATCCTGATACCAACTTAGATTTACCTGAAGGCTCGAGTCTTGAGGGCTATTTGTTTCCTGCTAGTTATGATGTACCTATTCACAGTAATGCTGATGATGTTTTGAATTCTATGCTCTTGCGGTTTGAGCAAGAGTTAACCCCAGAGGTTGAGGCGCAACTGAGTGCTGAGGGCTTTAGCGTTCATGATTGGGTTACGCTTGCCAGTATGGTGCAATCTGAAGCTGCTAACTCGGCTGAAATGCCTATCATTGCGGGTGTTTTTCGTAATCGTCTTGACATTGGTATGCCTTTACAATCTGACCCGACTGTGGCTTATGGTTTAGGTAAAGATTTACCTGAACTTAACTTTCCTGCAGGTGACTTTGATGTTGATCATGCTTGGAATACTTACAGGCGACCCAGTTTACCGTTTGGCCCTATTAGTAACCCTGGTCATGATGCGCTTCAGGCGGTGCTGAACCCTATTAGGCAAACCCCTGATGGCGTTGATTACCTGTACTTTTTACATGGTTTTGATGGTGATACTAAAGTCTTTAGACCCAACACGAATTTGGCTGACCATAATAGCGATGTAGCGCGGTACTTGCGTTAGAAGCAAGCAATATAGCAGTTTTCAGGTTAAACACACCATCGACTTAGCCCATCCGTTTTTACTCACCTAGTTCGGCATTTAAAACAATGCAAGCGTTTTAAATGCAAAAGGCTATAGCAGTTAGTACAAAGTTAAAAGCAGAAAGTGTAAAGCTAAAGACATTTTGTCATTTTAGCTGCTAGCTTCTGACCATAGGTTTAAGATTGCTTTTTCTTTATCGGGTGCTAAGCCGGCTTTAGGCTGATAGTCTTCAGGGCGTTCCGCTAAGAAAGCTAAGGTCGCAGCAATTGTATCTGCTATAGGACGAATGCTTAAACCAGCAGCTCGAGCTTTGGCGTTATTTACGCGCATAAAGTTTACACTCTCGCCAGGTACCCAAAGAGGCAATTCCATCCACGGGCCGATACTATTTTCAAGCATAAAAGCTTCACTCAACCATGTAAACATAGCATTACTTTGACTCACTTCTTTACAGCTTGAGAGCAGCGTTCCAAAGTTCACACTATCAGGGTCATTCACTAAATTATAAGCACCTGTCAAATTTTGACTAAGCGCATGCAAGGTCCATTCAGCCAAATCTCTAACATCAATAAACTGCACAGGATTAATGGCTTTATCAGGCGCAAGCACCTCACCCCCTTTAGCAACACGGTCAGGCCAGTAACTAAATCTATCTGTGTGATCATGAGGGCCAACAATCAATCCTGGTCGCACAATCAGACTATTAGGGTGTTGCTGGGCAGCTTGCTCACAAAGCACTTTTAGCCCCCCGTAAGTCTCCCCTGTAACTTCTTCAACGCTTTCATCTTCAAGCTCGGCTAAGTCAGCTGATTCGTCTTGCATAGCAATATCTTGATGCTTATAGGCCGAAATGCTCGAAATGAGCGTGTAGTGCTGAGTATCAAGACACTCCAAAACACGCTTCACTTGCCTAGGGAAATAAGCGCACGTATCAATAACCGCGTCCCAACTACGCTCTTTAAGTTGATCTAAGTCCTCAGCCACATTACGGTCAGCCTTTAAAAGCTCGAGTTCTGGGAAGACCTGTTTGGTACCTCGGTTGAGTAAGGTAATGTGATGGTTTTGCTGCAACGCTGTCATTACGATATGCCTACCAACAAACTGCGTTCCGCCAATAATGAGTATGTTCATGCCGCTAAGCATAGCGCATTGCAAAACGAAGGGTTCAATGGTTTTAGTGAGCTTGAAGCATAAATCTAAACCCTATCATTTGACCTAATCCACTAGTCTTTTTGCTTCAGGCAGCCTTAAAAATAACTACGGATCAAAAGCCTCCTAAGCCTACTGAACTCGAGTTTATCTAACAAAAAAGTACAACTTATCTAAAAAGATTCGCTTGCTTTAGGCTTATTTTCTTTATTACTGTCAACATTCTTAAAGAACTTTATTATAAACTCTTAGCTATGACAGATTCTGCGTCTTTTGACGCTAGTGACAGTAACTTATCACAGCAACCCATTAAAATTATTGAACGAGATGGGGTTAGCTTTACTATTTTGGGTACAGCACATGTTTCTAAAGCCAGTGCAGATGCGGTTCAAGAGCTTATTGATACGCAAGGTTTCGACGCGGTAGCCATTGAGTTAGATCAAAATCGCTATACCAGTATTACGAATCCTGAGAGTGTAGCCCAGCTTGATTTGTTTCAAGTCATTCGTCAGGGTCGTGCTGGCATGATTGCAGCAAGTTTGGCTTTGGGTGCTTTTCAGCAGCGTATTGCTGAGCAGTTTGATATTGAGCCTGGTCAAGAAATGCGCGTTGCCATTCAGGCAGCCAAGCAAGCAGAGTTACCCATTTTGCTTATTGATAGAGATATTGGTATTACCTTGCGGCGTGTTTATAGAAATATACCTTGGTGGCAACGCATGACTTTATTTTCAGGCCTTATTGCTAGTCTTTTTAGCAATGAAGAAATCACTGAGAATGACATTGAGAAACTAAAACAAGGTGACATGCTTGAAAGTACCTTTAGTGAGTTTGCTGAGTCATCTGAGCGTATGTACACGCCACTCATTGCCGAAAGAGATCAGTACATGGCGGCTGAACTTCGCTTGCAAGCAAAACCTGAAGGTGAGCTTAAAAAAGTCTTAGTGGTCATAGGGGCAGGTCACTTAAAAGGCTTAGTGAGTCACTTAGAATCAGATACCGAAGCAGCAGCTGATTTACGTGAAGAACTCAAAAAGCTTCCGCCTCCCAGCATTTTACCTAAGATCATTCCATGGCTCATTGTAACTGTTATTTTAGCTGGTTTTGTCATTGGTTTTATACGCAGCCCTGAGTTAGGTTTAAGCATTATTGGTGACTGGTTCTTAATAAATGGTGTACTTGCTGGCTTAGGTGCAGCGATTGCCCTTGGGCATCCGTTAACCATTTTAGGTACCTTTTTAGCAGCACCTTTTACCTCTTTAAACCCCCTTATTGGCGCAGGCTTTGTTGCTGCTGGCATAGAATTATGGTTCAGAAAACCTAGTGTAGGGGACTTTAGTAATTTAAGGAAAGATGTTGCTACGACCAGAGGTTGGTGGAAAAACCGTGTTGCCAGAACCTTACTGGTTTTCTTTTTTGCAACGCTTGGTTCAGCTGCTGGTACTTACCTTGCTGGCTTTAGGATTTTTGGCAGACTCTTTGCTTAAACGTTAGTTCCGCATAATTTTTGCTGCTACTTAGAGTAGCTCCTAAGAAGCTTAAGTAGCAGGTACGGATTGAAGTGTAAAGCCAAGCTTTTGGGCTTGTTTTTTAAGCTGTTTGAGTTTGCTTAGCTGATATTTACATCCGCTTTTCCACACCCCTAATGAGCAAAAACTGGAATAAAGTAACCGATGGAAGCGGCTTATAGACGTGAGAGTCTAGAGGGTGTTTAAACACTATCTCAAGCTCCAAGATATAACACTAGTACAGCCTCCTAGAAGTCCCTCATCACTTACAAAGAGGCTTACCAGCAA
>CAZWJZ010000369.1:0-4714 GCA_964634665.1 uncultured bacterium
CTATAGCTTCTTTGCTAAAGTAAGCTGCCTCTAATAAAGCTTTAGCAGCTTTTTTAGGACGGTCAATTATACTAAAGAATAAAGACAAGCCCTTTCCCTGAGCTGGCAGGATGTAATAGTTACTATGAAAATAAAGGACGGGTGCTTTTCCAATCACTTTTACTTCACTCCATTTCATAAACGCTGGTTTCATTAACCGCTGTACATAAACACCTTCTAAAGAGATGACGTATTTTTGTGCGAGGTTGGATAATGCCACATATAAACTACCCACTCCTAGAATCAATGTGAATAACAGACCCCCAATAAGGTTTCCTATTGAAACAGCTTTGGTGGGATTAAATTGATTAAAGATGATTATTCCAAATCCAATTAAAAGCCAACCAGAAACAACGAAAAAGATTATAGCTACTAAATAGGATAGAATGCCCTTTTTGACAGTGTAAATTTGCATATGATTAATATATCCAATTCGCTTTTTTAATCAGTTAATTTTAGCTTATCTTCAATGCGCGAAACCAAGGAAATTCCTCGTTGTTCTAGATTTAAAGAAACCTTATAGTTAAGCTATATAATCATGAATCCTATTCTTTTTCTTATTTCTAAACAAGACTTTGAAGTTTTTAAAACATCAGGGACATTTGAGCCAGCAAGCTTTCAAGAAGAAGGTTTTGTGCATTGCTCATTTAAAGAGCAAGTTCGTGCGGTTGCAACTAAGCATTATAAAGACAGGCAAGACATAATGCTTTTAGAGTTAAATGAAGCTCGAGTGTCTGCTTGGCTTAACGTTGAAGACCTTAAAGCTAAAGGCGAAGTGTTTCCGCATGTTTACAGGGTTTTAGCTTGGCAGGATGTTTTTAGGGTGCATGTATTTAGCTGCTCAAATGAGGGTGAGTTTGAACTGCCTGATTCCTTAAAAAGTTAGTGTGCCCCTTGTTAAGCTTTGGCTTGTCATGACAAGATACGCAGCATGAGTTTACAAGAGCGCTTTGACGCATTTAAAAATATGAATTTAAAACTAAATATGCAGCGTGGTCAGCCAAGTACTGAAGATTTTGATTTGAGTAACGCCATGTTAACTGCGGTTACACCCGAGAATGTAATGAGTGCTGAGGGGCTTGATTTACGTAATTATGGCGGCGGTATTTATGGTTTACCAGAAGCAAGGGCTTATTTTGCTGACTTGCTGGGTGTTTCTGCTGCTGAAGTTCTGGTGGGTAATAACGCGAGTTTAGAGTTGCAGGGTCATGTGCTTAGCTGGGCTATGCTGCGTGGGCTTAAAGATAGTGATGCACCTTGGGTGAGCCAGCAGCCAAAAATTATTGTGACGACACCGGGTTATGACAGGCATTTTGGCTTGTTGCAAACGCTTGGTTTTGAGCTTTTAGAAGTAAGCATGACTACAGAGGGTCCAGATATGGACGCGGTCGAGGCGTTAGTTTTGTCAGACTCGAGTGTTAAGGGTATTTTGTTTGTGCCGACCTATAGTAACCCTACGGGGGATAGCTTGAGTGAGGCGAATGCTAAGCGTTTGGCGAGCATGCCTACGGCTGCTAAGGATTTTACTATTTTTGCGGATGATGCTTATTTTGTGCATCATTTGTTTGAGCCTTTTCATACGCCTGTTAATTTGTTGCGTGCCTGCCAAGAGGCGCATAATGCTGATAGGGTGTATGTTTTTGCGAGTACCTCTAAAGTTACCTTTGGGGGTGCTGGCTTGGGGTACATGGCCTCAAGTGAAGCTAACTTGGCTTATATGGGGGCGTTGTTTTCTGCGCAGAGTATTGGGCCTAATAAGATTGAGCAGCAGCGTCATGTTAATTTCTTGAAGGCTTATAAGGGTGGCATTGAGGGGCTTATGCAAGATCATGCTAAGGTGATTGCGCCTAAATTTGAAGTGGTTTATGAGGTTTTAGATCGTGAATTGGGTGGCACGGGTTTAGCTTCTTGGACTAAGCCTCATGGTGGTTACTTTATTAGTCTTGATACTGCTAAGCCTATTGCTAAGCGTGTTATTGAATTAGCGGGTGAGTTGGGTGTTAGTTTAACGCCAGCGGGCGCAACCTATATAAATCAAGCTGATCCGCGTAACAGCAATATTCGTATTGCGCCTACCAATCCGCCTATTTCAGAAGTTCGCTTAGCAACCGAAGTGCTTGCGCTTTGCATTCAGATGGCGTCTGAAGAACAGTAAGCTAATTGCCTGGCATAGGTACAGGTTCAGGGGTGGGTGGTTCGTCAGGTGTATCAGGCGTATCGGGCAGTTCAATTAAAATGCTACTCAGTAGCGTCATTTCACCTTGCGCTATATTGCTATAGTCATACTGAAAAAAACCATTTTTAGCTATGACTATGGCGTTACCTTGGTACGGAATGATATCTCTAGCTTTAACCTCATCAAACTGCTTAAAGAGCTTAAGGTCTTCAGGTACTCGAGCGTTTTCGTAGACTTTTAGGCCTGCTTCGCCGTCACAGATAAATAAGTAGTTGTCATCTATGCCTAAACCAAAAGGTTCTTGCAGTGTGTATTCTTCTATAACGAAGGGTTCTTTGGGGTTTGTTACGTCTATTATTTCGAGTCTGTTGCTCTGGTTAAAGCAGCTTCCTTGCAAAGTGACATAAGCTAAGTTGTCTTGCACAACCACAGGGTCACAGCTTTGAATGTGATCTATTTTGCCTAGGGGTTTTAGGTTGCTGGTGTCACTGGCATCCATAATATACATGCCTTGCTGACCGCCCACGTACAGCCTTTGACCGTCTTCATGCTTGTAAGGGAAGAGGGTTTCTATACCAAAATCAACGCTTGTGCGGTTAAAAATGACTGGGTTTTCTAGCGTTTCAATGCGAAAGCTCTGTATCGCGTTTTCATCTATGGTGTAAAGAAAATCTTCTATCGCTGAAAAGCGTGCTAGTGAACCGCCTACTGAAGCGCCACCATCTGTTGTGGGTGCACTTGGTGGGGCTACTTCGGGTGTGGCAACGCCACCCCCGCAATTCCTAAAGGTCTCGATTTTTACGGGCCCTTCAACATAGTCAACAACAATACCCTCAGGGTTATCCACAGGCTGTGGATAAAAGTGCCCAAAGACATCTTTAATGGTTTTTAGCACTACTATTTCTTTAGGGTTTGTTATGTCAATGGCAAGCAAGTTCATGTAATTATCAGCGTAAAGCACTCTTTTAGATTCATCTTGCCGTACAAGTAAATCATGATTTCCCGGAATGGCAATAAAGGCGACATTAACAGGCTTTGCAGGGTCAGTATTATCAAAAATATGAACCCCTTTATCAACTTCATTAATAAGCACAAGCTCATCATGCAAATAAAGTTTACCCAGTGACAAAAGCTGCTGCGGAGCTAAACTCTCAATCTTTGCAATCTCATCAGGCTGCAAAAAAACAGGTACAACATTAGTGTACTCAAAGCTTTGAGTAGAGCAAAAAAAGCCAAAGCCGCAACTACTCAGCAGCATTAAGAGCACAAACGAAAGAACAATCTTAAAAGCATTAGCCTGACGAAACATAGCAACCCCTTCTAACTTTAGTTAACTTATCATAAGCCTAAGACAAAAAAAGTCAAACCAAAAAGTCACTCAAGAAAAACTCGAGCTTCTAAACCTCAGTCAGATGAATTTGTCTGGATAATGTAGATGTAGAAAGATTGCTCAGACTAGCTTAAAAAATAAAATTCGAGTTATTCCAAAATCAGCACTTTTACTAATGAAATGAATAACTCGAGTAAGTCTGTAAGGGTTGTCTTTTTTACTTAGTAAGCAAAAGCAGATTCAATTGCAAATTCACTTAAGTCATGCATGTTAAAGCTGTAGCGACCACGTGTTCCATCTAAAATGCCTTGGTCACGCATTTCACCCATAAGGGCCGTTGTGGTTTCTCGCGCAGCGCCTACCATGGCAGCTAAGTTGTCATGCGTTAAAGGCAGCGTTAAGCGCACCCTATCATCTTCAGAAATATGACCAAAGCGTTCACCTAAACGCACAAAGGTGCGAGCTAAACGAGAGGTCACAGGTAACTCGCTATCTTCAAGCGCGTCACGCATGCGGCTTAACTGATGACCCGCAGCACTAAACACTTCATCTTTAAGATCACCCTGCAAAGCTTCAGTAGGAATAATCGTAATGCTAACCTCAGGACTTAAAACTTCAGCAGTTTCTTGAAAGACTGAGTGAGATGGTGTAATGCCACCAATGTAGTCACCAGGCCCAACAATGCTTGTAATGCGCTCTTTACCTGTAAGCAAATCAATACTTAATTTAACCAAGCCATCTTCAATACGGTAAACCGTGTCAGCCGTATCTCCCGCGTAATAAAGCGTATCCGCTTTCTTGAGAATGCGACGAGGAAACTCAAAAGCCTGATAGGGCGGCGGATTATGCGTTTGTGGATTTGACAGACCGAGGGTATTTAAAGGAGGCGTCATAAAATCAGTTTAAGGCTAAAAACTATAAAACTAGGTTATATATCATTCATTGAAGCCTAGCTTACGTTCAGTAAAACTTCATTCTAAAGCCATTAAAGGCACATATCAAGCAAATACTCAGCTGCAAAATAATAGTGTTGACAAAGCGAAAAACCCAATGAAATTACCTAAAATAACGAATTTAAAGCTCGAGTTTCTTTAGTTCTTGCTTGATTTGCTAGAAGTTTTGTAACTATTCAGGCCTATTCAAAGGCGCGGGAATAGCGTAAAGTAGGT
>CAZWJZ010000370.1:0-4706 GCA_964634665.1 uncultured bacterium
TGTTCAGGAAGGGAAAACTGTTAATTCTTCGAAATGTATATTTAGGGGTGCGGAAACGCGGGTAAAAATCCTTAAATGCGCCGATTCGGGGTGATGGGCGAAAAACCCCTATTGAGAAACTAGAAATACTAAAACCTATCCCAATAAGCCCTTAAACTGTCGTTTAAACCAATCTCTAATACATGGCCTAATGCATTCACACCCTTGTTCTTATTATCAAGTAAGTGTCTCTCATAGGGATCAGCTAATTTATCTTCTCCTAAAGCGACATTTACAGCATCTTCACTTGTTGGTGCTGCATAAATACTAGTGGTGGCTGGCTTTCCGTGCCCCATAATCTTTTGTTCCACAAACAATGGTAAAACTTTATGCATTGCGTAACCAAAACTATGCCGTAATGAATGAACCGCCTTATACCGTTCGGGAATACCTGCTCTTTGACAAAGTAAACTAATATGTTTTCTTAAATAAGTATCCGAAAAAGGGGAGACCTTACCTTTATAAATATGTTCTAAAACATAGGTCTTACTCGAGTTTTGATGAAAGAGTAAGACTCGCTTGTAACAATCAGCTAAAGGTACAAGTCTAAATTTATTTCCCTTGCCTAAAATCTGTATCTTATTACCATCAAAATCTATGGCTTTCCAGGTTAACAATCTCAGTTCGTCAAGCCTAAGTCCAGCGGTAAATGCAGCTAAGAATGTCAAAATACTTATGCGGTCATCCTCAAGCTTTAATTGGATAAGAGCAGCTTCAAAGAGCTTACATGCTTCTTGTAGCTTGTAGGCGCTTCTTTTGTCTTCCGGAAGTACTTTGTCGCTTTCAACCTTACAAGCATTAAAAGGATTTTCTCCTTTTAACAAATCAACCCAGCGTAAGGCTTCGTAAAAGTGTCTAGCAACTACAATACGTTTTTCAACCGTACTGGGGCTTAATGGTTGCACCATGACTCTTCCTCTTAAATCTTGCTCACCTAAGGATAAACGCCGCATATAGTGAATTGCACGATCTTCACCAGGATGAAGTAAATCAACATCTTGCCAATGGGATAGGAGTTTTTCAAGAGCAATTTTGTAAGCTTTTAGAGTCAACAGGGATAATTTACCTTTTTCCCTTAATAGATATGCTTCAAGTAAACTCCAAAGCTCGCTGGTATCTCTTTCGGCTATAGCTCTGGCCGCCCTTAGTCGCCTTTCACGCTCAGATAGTTTTGACCAAAGGTCAAAACTATGAATTGTCGGTACAATATCAAGGTTCATTTAAGCATACCTTCAAGGTAATTACGCTTGCCATAAAATGACATGTAATTTACACGGTTTTGAGTTATTTTTAAACTAAATATTAAACTTTTATAAGCTTTTCTTAGCTTCAAATTAATGTAGGGCATACCGAAAATTAGCTCCTTCAAACTTGATTTTGGTTATTCTTGACTTTGAGTAGTAAACTACTATCCAAAGATCGGATACTTGGAATTTCTCACCTTGCTTAATCAGCGCTTGGTTACTTAGATTTGCAACCACATAAGCAAAAAATATACTCTGTGATGATTTGCAGTTGTACATTTTTACCAAAACGCCCAAAAACTTTAAGCTTTTCCCAGCAATGTGGTTTAGTCTAGTGTTATCTCATTTGGTTCCTAACGAATAATTGAATTTGAGACAGTTTATGCGCTGAGCAAACTCCTGCTTCACTATAACAAGCAATGTTCGGAGAAGGACTACTTCTCCGAACATTGTAGTTTAAGTAGTTCAACAAGGTTCCATATTTGAAATAGTTCAACGCAAAAAAGTTTACTGCAATCTGACCAATTTAGACAATATGGTTTAGCTTGTTCAGATTCACATATTAAACAAGTGGTTACAATTAAACTTAAAAAGGTTAGCTAGCTTTTAGCATTGCACTCCTCAAAGCGTTTTAGTTTGAAACAAGTGATGATTTCATCACTTGAGTTTTTAAGGGCATGCATTTGCTCGAACAAAGAGCAGCATTGATAGCTCGAGTTTGTTGACATTTTTTTGTTGCCAATGTAGTTGCGAAAATGGGTGCCAAATTACCTTATTGTGACAGCTAAAGCAGTTTTAGATGAATGTTCCCCTCGGTTAAGGTTGGGGGCAGAGTTTTACCTAATGCGGTTGTCAATAGCGTTGTTTAGACTGAGCTTATTTTGGAATCAGAATAATATCGGAATGAAACATTTGGTTTGGGACAAGTCTTGGGTCTTTTATTTATCAACAATTGTCTTGAGGAAGTTGAAGTTGCTGCGAGAAAGTTTGTTAATGACATGGATTTATTCTATGTAGGTGGATTCTGTTTAGCAAAAACCTTTTTTGTGATGGTGCAATGTTCAATCTTAATCATTTTTGACCAGGGCTAAAGTCGTTACCATAAATATTTTTGATTGAGATTCGCAAGTAGCTTAGCGGCTGGTTGATGTTAAGAAAGTAGTATTTGCTGCTTTTTCGACTAAGAAGAGATCCTAATTTTGTACAAAATTACAAAGGAAAGTCTAAAATGCTTTTTAAGCCCTCCCCTTTTTTCTTCAAGGACGTTTGTAGTCGGTTTAGCTTGCAGGGGTCTTAGCGACGGTTTCAGAGAGCTAATTTTTGTGCATATTGCGAAAAAATGGTTTTTTGGGTCTAATTCTTGAAGTACCTAAAACCTTCATAATGGATATAGGTCTTATCTGCTAGGTTTTGCTGAGTGTTTCTACCAATACTTTGTTTTAAACTAAAAATTAAAAACAAATTTAAAAATCGTTTATGTGTTTCATTTTAGCCTTTCCCTGGTCACTATTCTAAAGTATTAATGAGTGAAACACGGCAAACGCAAGAAAAACAGTGTGAAGGAAGTAAGCATAATATAGCATAGAGGAGTGATTAAAGAGCGAAGTATCAGGGTGTATTTTAAGGACTTAGTAGATCCCCGAGGGAAACAAGGACGGCAACACTTTCTCATAGATGTGATAGTGATATCGATCTGTGGGGTGATAAGTGGGGCAGATGATTGGAATGCGATAGAAGATTATGGCAAGAAGAAAGAAGCGATGCTGAGGGAGGTATTGAGTTTACCGTATGGCATACCCAGCCATGACACTTATAATCGTGTTTTTGGAGTGCTCGATAAAGAGGCTTGGCAAGCAGGCTTTATGAGATGGATGGAAGATATCGTAAAAACGACCGTAGGGAAAATCGTATCGATTGATGGGAAGTGTCTGCGTGGGTCAAGAGAGAGCTTTATGTGATTTATTTCACGATTTTCGATTTATAATTTTATTGTTGTGATTTACAAAACTATTTAAGTAATAGCTCGATTTAAAAAATCTAGCCTGTTTACTCCCTACAATGAATCAAATAAAATTTTATCATTGCTACGTATCTCCAAGGTAAATATGCAAAATACAAATACACCCGACCCTTTCGAGCATGGACTAACTTTGTTTGTGCTGCGTCTCAAGCAAACATTACAGTCAATTGGGTTATTTTTTATAAGTCAATTCAGACTTAGCCAAAACTAAAATATCAGCTTGTCGCTTAAAGCATTTAATTCTGCTGAGCCCTGCCCCCTTTCAATGACGAACGGAACGTCTAAATCTTCGATAGCTGGGTAAAGGCAAAATAGACCGCTAAAATCTAGCTCGGTAAGTATATCGGCTTGTTCACAGCTCAATTCATAGATAGCGCGGAATTCGCTATTCGCCTCTGAATGGTCATGATTTTCGTGATCATAGCTAGCCTCGTAATGGTTAGGCTCTTCAGTTTCGCTGTGTTTATGACCGAGCGTTTCAATTACCAAAGACAGATTTGGTTAAAAACAATTAGAGATCATCAGGATATTTTCACCTTCTAATAATGCAAAGACATAGGCTTGCTTGACATCTTCACAATCCTCAAGGTCTTCTCCACTGAGTTCTTGCTCAGCACTTGTCATCATGCCACCTGTACTGTCAAGCATGCGAATAGCTCTTTGATTGAGGTAAAAGATATAGTCACCAGCATCTGCGGCATAGTAGCTAAAAAAGCCACACTTGGCAGTTTGGAATTCACTCAGCTGACTGTAAAAGCGGGTATGAGTACCATCTGATTTGCCCCAGAACCTTGTAGCGGGATCAAGCTTTTAAGTGGACCTTCAAGCATGTGCCTGCAGGCATGTTTAACATCTGGCTCGGTCGAAGACTCTGAATGTTCTTCCTGTTCACTTTGGTCTTCATGGTCATGGATTGCTTCCGTACTAGAACTTTTGTCACTGCTAACGTCAGCACCAATCACCTGACATTAAGCAGCACTCGAGGCAGTGAAAAACTCGAGTAGCTTAGCCAGAGATGCCAGCGCGGCCCTCGAGGTTTTATCTTCAACTGAGCTTGGCTGATACTCAAAGCCAATTAAATTGACAGCTGGACTCATAAATTCAATCAAGAGGTTTTTACCATCTTGAGCAATGTTTAGGCTAGCGACGCCATGTACATGAGCATCTTCTTCAACAAAGTTAACGCTTTCTTGAGCAATTCCAATACCTAGACCAATAAATATTATGATTATGTCAAACTGTTTCATATGGCTTATTTCCAAAGGTTTTTTTGTAATGATAGTTTAAATCTATGCACTTCATTATCTAGTAAATCCTATTTTTATTGATATGTCAATATCATTAGCTTAGCTCTAATTGGAAAGCTTGATAAGCTTTCAAAAGGAGTGAAGTATGAAAAAGAA
>CAZWJZ010000371.1:0-4656 GCA_964634665.1 uncultured bacterium
TTATTGACCAGCAAGGTTCAGCTCTTGCTCAATCGATTTTTTCCACATGGGCGCAGCTTCTTTCTTTAGGGCCGGAGCATCTGACACTAAGAGGGTTATATGAACTTAATGCAGACAATCAACCTGGAGGGTGTTACTCGAAAATTTATGCGAATCGTGACGACTTGGTTGAAAAATTCCGACAGTTGGCAAATTATGCAGAGAGAGAGCCAATCAGATAAGTTATATATTCTCCATTTGGGAATTTAAGTTTGCTATTCTACGAGTTAAAGCATAACTCAACATTGCATGGGATACTTACTCGACTATTTCAAAACTCAGCGGAGGACTAAATTGACTTTAACCTTAAACCCACTAGCCGTAAGTACCCCTGAACTTAGGCGTTAAGCCCCTTCGTTTACTACCTGCTACAATTAACCTATGAAAACTGTATCAGTCACAGCCCATTTTGATGGTAAACAAATTCAACTTGATGAACCTCTTGATCTTAAACCTAATGCAAAACTTATGGTTACCCTTTTACCAGGTCAAGAGAGTGAGCGTGAAGGGTGGCAAGCTATTTCACTACAAGGCTTAGAACGAGCTTATTCTGAAGAGGAAGATGCCTACGATCTGAGTGACATCAAAACACCAAATCCTAATTATGAAAGAAGCTAGCGTAGTTTTGGTTTCTTTAGCTCAGGCTGATGGTCAAACAAAAGTTCGCCCTGCTTTGGTTCTGCGAACGATGCCACCTTTTAATGATCTCCTTGTTTGTGGAATCTCAAGTCAGCTACACCATGAAAGCAAGGGGTTTGATGAAGTGATCAACAAGACAGATGCGGATTTTAGCACTAGTGGCCTACGTTCTTCATCCCTTATTCGACTTGGTTTTTTAGCTGTAGTACCTACGCAAAGTGTAGCAGGTTCAATTGGTGCTATTGATTCAAATCGTCATCAAATGTTACTGAAGCGATTAGCAACTTATCTTGTACAAAACGTGCCTTAACCAGGCATTGCATGGGATACTTACTCGACTACTTCAAAACACAGAGAAGGACTAAATTGACCACAAATCAAACTACACTAGCCGTAAGTACCCCTGAATTTAGGCGTTAAGTGCTGGTATGCTCACACCTGAAAAAGTTGTTCTATACCTTAGTCAGCATGGGACTTGTAAATCCCAAGCTTCAAACCTTTGGCAAGGAGAATTGGCTTTACCAGAACATCTTGTCAACTTTTACCAACAAGTAGGACCAGAAAATATTTCTATTCCAGGGGGTCTTGATAACTATTTCCTACCCAGCCTTTTTAGGTTATGGAAATTTCAAGAAGGGTATAGTTGGAACAACTTGACAGCTAAGAACTTATTTCCTGATTGGCCTCATTATTGGATAGTTGTATCTGCAATTGAAGCTAATCCTTTTATTTATGATAATCATAGAAAAGAAATTGGTTTTGCTTATCATGGGGAAGGTAACTGGTCTCCTCGACCCGTTTTTCCTGATTTATACGTTATGGCAGCTTCATTCGCGGTATTTGGAACTTGGTTTAGCAAAACAGATCATTTAAGCTCAGATGAACAAGAATATACTGAAGTTTTGCAAGAAATCGAAAGTTTCTTCCCAAAAACTTGGGACTTCGAAAAAACCAGAAAGGTACTGATGTGGTGACCGCACTTAACCAACCATTGCAAGGGATAAAAACTCGTTCTGTTAAAATTCAAGAGAGGTACTTAAACTATGACAAACTTAAACCCAAATTCCGTTTTTACCCCTGAACTTAAACGTTAGCACTCAGTATGATTCGACCACTTGAAAGAAGCGAGCTTCAAAAAATTGAGCAAGAAATCTCTCCTTTTTGGGATAACTTAATCAAGAAGTATGACTCAAAGAAATACCCAGAAGACGCATATGGAAAAATGCTTCAAGCCTTTTCTAGCCGAACCCAAAACAATGTAGAAATTGAAAATGCAATGATGTGGAAATGGGGACACTGGGGTAAAGACAATTATCCAAGTAAGCAACAAGCTTTAGTCTCGGAAATTAAACGTTACTGGGATGACTACGTTTATACAGATTTTGATAAGCCTCAAAAAACTTTTGAATTTTGGCAGTCGAAACTTGGTAAAGGTTCACGATATATATCAGTAGCCTTTATAACTCACTTAGTGCACCCAAATGAAGTACCTATAATTGATCAACATAATTTTCGGGCTTTCAATCATTTACTTCAAGTATCAGGACGTGTCAGCAGTAGTAAAAAGAAACCTAACGTTTGGATTGATCTTGGCAATCTAAAGCTTTTTATGTCATCTTTGAGTCAACACTTATCCAAGGAAGAACGTCAACTTGATAAATTCTTAATGATGTATGGTCGTTACATCCCACCACGGTGAGCGCTAACTAGGCGCTGCAAGGGACGTCAACTCGTCCTGTTGAAAACTCAGAAGGAGTCTAAATTTGAAAACAAACCAAACATTCGATACGTTGCCGCCCCTGAGCTTGGGCGTTATGCCCTACTGCAAATTGACAAGTAACGAATGACACTTACGTCTATTTGTTAGTTTGCTCTTGAGTTTCTAGCTCATCAAGTACCATTTCAAGCCACTTTAGATTTGTCTCCTCATACATTTGACCGAGTTTACGGGTTGCTTCCCAGTAGAATGCGTCTTTTTCAGTATAGTCAATAGTTTGTTTGGTTTTCTCAATGATATCAGGAAGTTGGTTTTGGAAATAATAGATTCGCTCTCTATGGAGTGTTTGCCAGACTTTAAGCTGAGTAAGTACATCAGCAATTTCACGATTACCAAAAAAGAAAAATCGCATCAAGGATGGTTTTCTTAAATCATCTAAATCAGTAATTAGAGTATTTTGCCAAACTCCTAGGGATTGCTTGCCTTCATCTGTAACCGTGTAAATACGTTTGTCAGGCTTTCCTCCTTGTGTTTCAATAAGTGAGTTAACTAACCCTTGTTCTTCAAGTTGTTTAAGCGTTCGGTAAACTTGACTTAGTTTGGCTGTCCAAAAGTGGGCGATTGTTGTACTGATGAACTGCTCGAGTTCATAACCTGTCATGGCTTTATGACTGAGCAGGGCTAAAAGCGCGTATTTAAGCATGGTAATTCAGTTTATAACATCAAGGCTCATAAGTATATTTATATATAACATGTTATATATATTTTGTGTTATATAATTATATTGTGAGGTGGAAATTATGCAACAAGAATTTATCCATGAAACCCCAGCGCCTATAGACCAAAGTGTTCTTGATGCTAAATGGTTAAAACAACGCTGTTTAGATTTAGGAGCAGATGATGCTGGTTTTATTTCTGTTGACCGACCTGAGCTTGATAATCAACGTGATGACATCCTTAAAATATTTCCTCGCACCAAAACTATTATAAGTTTTGTTTGCCGTATGAACCGCGAACCTGTTCGTAGCTCTGTTCGTTCAATTGCCAATCATGAATTTCACACAACGGGTGACCATACTAATGAAGTTGGACGAGCCATCGTAACCGAACTTGATAAACGAGGTATTTGCGCAGTTAATCCGTCTATTGCCTTCCCTATGGAAGTTAAAGGCTTTCCTGATGAAAAGAACTGGATGGTCGAGTACAAACCTATCGCTGTAGCTGCAGGGTTAGGAAAGATGGGAATACACCGCAATGTCATTCATCCTAAATATGGAAATTTCATTTTACTAGGCTGCGTTTTGGTAGATGCTTATGTTACTGAAGAAAACAAATCCCTTGACTTTAACCCTTGTTTTGAATGTAAGCTTTGTGTTGCTGCATGTCCTGTAGGTGCAATTGAGCCAGATGGACACTTTAATTTTACCTCGTGCTTAACCCATAACTACCGTGAGTTTTTAGGTGGTTTTAACGATTGGGTTGAGACGGTTGTTGAAAGTAAAAGTCCAAAAGCATATTACCAAAAAGTGACACCTGGCGAATCCGTCTCTATGTGGCAAAGCCTGAGTTTTGGTGCCAATTATAACGCCGCCTATTGCATGGCGGTTTGCCCCGCAGGTGAAGATGTCATTGGTCCATTTACAGCAAACCAAAAACAGTACCTGCAAGATATTGTGAAACCTCTACAACAAAAAGAAGAGACCCTTTATGTAACTAAAAACTCAGATGCTCGAGCTTATGCGACCAAGCGTTATCCCCACAAAAAGCTTAAAGTTGTTAGTAACGGTCTACGTCTACAAACAATCAAAGGATTTATTAGTTCAGCCCATCACGTTTTTCAGCGGCATCAAGCTAAAGATTTACAAGCAACTTACCACTTTATTTTTAGAGGTGAAGAGAACAGAAAGGCAAGTTTTATCATTAGAGATAATACGCTCGAGATTCAGGAAGGGCTGGTTGGTGAAGCGGACGTTACAATTAATGCTGATAGCGAAACTTGGATTAAGTTTCTTAATAAAGAAACTAATATTGTACTTGCATTAATGACTGGCAAACTGCGTATAAAAGGCTCTCCTAAACTTCTTACTGCCTTTGGAAAGTGTTTTGGTTAACAAGGTGTCACTCTCTGAAAAAAAGAAACACAGGCTACGTGAGACCTATGGAAAATGGGCTGTTGTTGCTTCAATCGGAATTCAGAGTCCAGTAGTTAATAATGGACAGGATGAGATTTTTATTCAAGCAAAAGATTTAATCGAACAAAG
>CAZWJZ010000372.1:0-4656 GCA_964634665.1 uncultured bacterium
TCAATGCTGACATTGCGTTCTTCAAATACCAAAATGTCTGGGTGAGTTAGGGCCAGAATGGCGCAAGGGTCATGTAAGGGTGGGAAGAAATTTCCAAAGTAGCGATCTTCGTAGGTTTTTCCAAAAAAAGCAATCATGTCACTTACAAAGCGTGATGCAGCATTATCTATTGTTTGCATGGTGTTTAATTCTTCTTTGTAAATACCAAATTGATGTGTGAGGTTTAAGCCGCACATAAGTAGGGTTGCGCCACTTCGAAAAACAATATCGGCAGCTTCAGGATCATAATAAATATTAAACTCAGCTGCAGGTGTGCGGTTGCCAAAGGTTCCACCACCCATAATAGAAATACCTTTTAGTTTAGTTGCAATATCAGGTGCTTGGCTTAAGGCTAGCGCTACATTGGTTAAAGGGCCAGTTGCAACAAGCCACAAATCATCTTCTGTTCTAGCGGTATTAATAATAAACTGAACAGCTTCTTTACTTGCTAAGGACCGCTTTAAGTCGGGTAGCACAGGGCCACCTAAACCTGACTCACCGTGAATATCAGGAGCATGAACCGCTTCATTTATGAGGGGTAAGGCAGTACCTTCATGTACAGGAATGTCAGATTCAAAGATTTGAGTGCAAATAAGTGCATTTCGACTGGTGAGTTCTAGCGGTACGTTACCCCCAACAGTTGTTATGCCCAGAACGTTGCAGTGCTTAGCTGCTAAAAGAATGGCAATGGCATCATCATGCCCAGGGTCGCAATCAAGAATGATTTTAGGTTTAGAACTCATGATGGGCTTAGCTTATCATGTTTTATTTTGTGAAAAAGTAAAGACCCCAGCTGCTTTGAAAGCTAGGGTCTTTAGTAACTAAAAAGAGTTTAGTTTAACAACTTTTCAGGGTCATCATCACCCTTTTCATCTGCCTTTGCAACGGCTGTTATTTTTTCTTCAGGTGGCATAACCATAGCTGAAACAGCCTTATCATCATCACCCAAACGCATAATCGTGACACCCTGCGAAGAACGACCATAAGAACTAACTTCTTTCACTCGAGTTCTTATGAGTACGCCATTTTCAGATAGTACGAAGAGTTCTTCGTCACCTAAGACATAGTCAAGCATGACGACTTTGCCTGTCTTTTCGGTGACTTTTAGGGTTATGACACCTAGACCACCGCGCCCTTGTATAGGGTACTCGGAGAGTTTGGTACGTTTGCCAAAGCCGTATTCAGATAGGGTTAAGAGTTCTGCTTCTTCTTTGTTATCACCCGAGATGGCTGAGAGGCTTACCACGTAATCGCCTTCACGCAACCTTATGCCTATGACACCTTGGGTTGCGCGCCCCATATCTCTGGCTTGGGTTTCTTCAAAGCGAATGGCTTGTCCTTCGTGGGTGGCAAGCACTACATCGGCACTGCCATCAGTAATTTTTACAGATACAAGTTCATCGCTATCTTGCAAGTTTATGGCAATCAGCCCTGCGGCATTAATGTTGCTGTATTCACGTATGGCTGTACGCTTTACATTGCCTTGGCGGGTTGCGAAGAAGAAGTAACCATCAACATCGAAGTCTTTTAGGGTGCGTACGCTTTGTACTTCTTCATCACCTTCGAAAGGTAATATGTTTCGAATATGATTGCCTCGGGCAGCTCTTTCTGCTTCGGGTAAATCATATATTTTTTCGCGGTAGACACGGCCTCTGTCTGTAAAGAACAGCAAGTAATCATGGGTACTGCCAACCAAAAGAAGTGAATTGACATCATCCTCTTTTTGCTTTTGAGCATTTACGCCTCGCCCGCCACGTGATTGTGAGCGGTAACTGCTAATAGGTGTGCGTTTTATGTAGCCACCTTGGGTCATGGTTACAACCATGAGTTCTTCAGCAATTAAGTCTTCTTTTGATATGTCTTCGCTTAAGTCACCAATATGGGTTTTGCGTTCATCACCAAAACGTTTTTTGACATCTAAGAATTCATCTTTAATGACTTGTTTTAAGATATCTTTGTCACCAAGAATGGCTTCTAGGCGTATGATTTCTGCTTGGACTTCTCTATATTCTTCTAAGAGTTTGTCGCGCTCTAAACCGGTTAAGCGTTGTAAGCGCATGTCAAGCACAGCTTGTGCTTGTATGGCACTAAGCTCGAAGGTCTCCATAAGGCCGTTTCTTGCTTCAGGGCCATCTTGAGAGGCGCGAATTAAAGCAATCACTGCGTCTAACTGATCAAGAGCCTTAATGTAACCCTCTAAGATATGGGCGCGTTCTTTTGCTTTTTTGAGTTCAAACTTAGTGCGTTTACGAATGACGTCTATACGGTGATCAAGGTAATACTTTAGGGTTTCTTTTAAGGATAAAAGCTTAGGTGATTTATTGACAATCAGAACGTTATTAACACTAAAAGTAGATTGCAACTGCGTGTACTTGTAAAGCTGATGAAGAACAACTTCAGGATGTGAGCCTCGTTTTAATTCAAAGACGATACGCATGCCCTGACGGTCACTCTCATCACGAATGGTAGAAAGATCAGTAATTTTGCCTGCTCTTACAACAGAAGCAGCGGTTTGAATGAGCGTGGTTTTGTTAACCTGATAAGGGATTTCGGTAACGACAATTGAGTGCTTATTGTTACGCTCTTCAAAGCGAACGCGACCTCTAATGCGAATGCTACCGCGACCTGTCTCAAAAGCATCCCTAATGCCTGCACTATTCATAATGCCGCCCGTAGGAAAGTCAGGGCCAATCATGTGTTCCATGATTTCATCTAGCGTGATTTTAGGGTTATCAACCATAGCAACAAGGGCATCAATAGTTTCGGATAAATTATGCGGCGCAATATTGGTTGCCATGCCCACAGCAATACCTGAAGCACCATTAACAAGTAAATTAGGAATAGCAGAAGGTAAAACTTCAGGCTCAACGGTTGTATCATCAAAGTTGGGCTTAGTGCTAATAACCTCTTTTTCAATGTCAGTAAGCATGCTTTCGCCCGGTGCTGACATGCGTGCCTCGGTATAACGATAAGCAGCTGCCGGATCACCATCAATAGACCCAAAGTTACCCTGACCATCAACAAGCGGATAACGGACATTCCACCACTGTGCCAAACGCACCATAGCTTCATAAATAGAGCTGTCACCATGCGGGTGGTACTTCTTAATGACCTCGCCGACCACACCAGCACTTTTTGAGTGTTTACGGTTACTAAATAGGCCTTCACTATGCATAGCGTAAAGAATGCGTCTTTGTACTGGCTTAAGACCGTCACGAACATCGGGTAAGGCGCGATCAACAATGACCGACATTGCATAATTAATAAAACTTGTTTTTACCTCTTCGGTAATTTGTATTGGTATTACTTCGCCTTCGTTCAAAATAGCCTCCCATTCAACTTAATTTAGCTCAAGTTAAATCATAAAAATCAAACTTAAAAAAGGGCACCCAAATCATAAAACTATACCATTCCTAAAGGTCTCTTGGGGCGTTATAAAAGACGAACAGTAAGCCAAAGTCAAGATAAAAAGGGCTAGTGAAACTCGAGTTTCACTAGCCCTTTTGGTTGCTTAGTCAAGATGCAAATTGAGTCTAAGGGTAAGCTTAAGGATTTATTTTTCTGATAACGCTAGGGTTGGCGTGAGAGGGTTAAGGTTTTATAGAGCAAAGCTAAAGGACGCTGGTCATTTGGGGCAAACGTGACCTGCTCGCCATTCATATGACTATAGCTGATGGTCAGATTGTTTAAACCGGCTGAGCTGCTTAGCAAGAAGCTGAGACGCATTTCGGTGCCCTGATAAATCTTGGGTAAGTCCTGAACAATTTCGCCATTAAAACGAATGGTGATATTTTGGCCATCAATAGGATTAAAAAAAGCCATATTAATAGCAAGAGATTCAGCCTTATCCGTTGTGAAGCTAAGTTGCGTTTCAGGACCAAGCGACCAGCGGAATTGATTGTCATCAGGTTCTGCTAAACCTGAAATGTTCACTCGAGTGCTAGATTGATCAATCACTTCAACAAATTTTGTTAAGGCTTCAGAGGGTAGGGTTAGCATTTGAGCGGTGGCTTCTACAGCTTGAGGTTCAGGGGCTAAATCTTCTAAACTAAGCTGATTAAATAAGATAGCCATAGGGCGCGTGTCTTGCTCTGAAATAATGGCATTATTTAAATTCCAGTCTGCATAATCTAAATTAACTATGTTGTCACCCGCTTGGGTTTGCAAAGTGTAACTACGCTCAACAATACTTTGGGCAGCAATATCTGAAATGGTTTCGACATTCTGACCATTAAAACTCACAGAAACAGTCTGAGCTGCAATAGGATTAAAGAAGCTCATATCAACTTGAAGAAGCGTGGGCTCGGCTGTTTCAATAGTCAAGCTACTCTGAGGGCCAAGCGCCCAACGTCGCAGACCATCCTCAACAGCAGAAAAGCCTGTTATAGAAATGTTTTGTGTCTCAGAAAGCTTTGCAATATCTTGAACAGGAAAAGCAACAACTCTGCTAAGACTAGACTCAAGAGCCACAAGATTATCGGAAGGCGTATAAATAACCTGACCAGACGCAAACAAACCAAGCGTCTCAAAAAAAACTGCAAATGGCCTTGCCTCTTCACTGCTTTGAATGTCACCCAGACCATTCCAAACAGCATACTTAAGCTCGAGTTTATTTAG
>CAZWJZ010000373.1:0-4642 GCA_964634665.1 uncultured bacterium
TCTGGTTAAATGGTCAATTGGTCTTTTAGCTAAACGGTATTCTGGTTAAATGGTCTTTTAGTTGAATGGTCTTTTAGTTAAATGGTATTCTGGTTATTTGGTTTAATGGTCTTTTAGCTAAACGGTATTCTGGTTAAATGGTCTTTTAGTTAAATGGTATTCTGGTTATTTGGTTATTTGGTTATTAGGTTAAATGGTCTTTTAGTCAAATGGTACTCTGGTTAAATGGTACTCTGGTTAAATGGCTATTTGGTTGATTGGTTATATGGTTCTATGGTAATACTGAAACTAGTTTGAGAAAGGAATTGAAAAATGCATAAAATCGTTTCGCTGATCAACGAAAAAGGTGGGGTAGGCAAAACCACTCTAACACTTGTCTTAGCAGACTATTATTCAAGAAGAACGAAAAAGGTACTTTCAAAAGAAGGAACAATTTCAACAGTTAGAAACAAAGTCCTCGTAGTAGATTGCGACCCACAAAAATCACTAAATTCTTGGTTGAGTAAAAACAAAACAACGTTTCACTTCACAGCAGTTTCTCTAACAAAAGGGGATGACTTCAAGTTAGGTACTTCTAAGGATTTATTAAAAGTTCTTGATGTGGCCCCAAGATTTGATTACATCTTTATGGACACTCCCGGAGCTTGGCAATCAGAAGTCGTTATAGGTGCCAAAGAAATGGCTCACCTAGTAATTCTACCAACCCAAAATAACGACCTGAGTCTAGATGTGACACTTTTAAACGCATACGAATTAGCACATCCAACCGAAAATGATTTAACTGACATGCCAAAACAATACAAAATACTTTTCAATAACATAGACCCTCGGTCTGTAGATTTTGTTAATAAAAAGAAAGTCGAATTAGTCAAACAGCGCTACAACGTATTTAACACGACTGTAAGAAGATTTTCTGCAATCGAACATTTAAATAGCTCAAGTCTTTTCACAACGGTTAACGCTAATGCTTCAAAAAACGACATTATAAATCTATCCAAAGAAATTGACTACCACTTAGAAGAAGTAGTTGGAAGAAAAGAGGAGCAAACTTATGCCTAAAGGACAAGAAACTGTTCAAAACACCACTTTCGACTCATTAGACGCTTTAAAAGCACAATTACCTGATGAATCTCTACCACCTGATGAACCAAATATTCCAGGAATCGGTCAACGAAAACGTAATGTACCAATAACCCCTAAAGACGGTGACGAAGCTTTTAGTAAACTGTTTGGGAAAACCCCAGAAGAAGAAACAAAAGCAGAGACACCAATAGCTAACGAAGAAGTCAAAGAAGTATCAGATAAGAAAAAAACTAGAAAGAAAAAAACGAAAAGATCCAAACAAACCGATGATATTACTGTCTCAATTCGCGCCAAACTACCAGCCAAATTAGATTTTGACTTAACAATCGCAGCCAAAACAGAATACAAAGCAAAAAACATAAGCAAATCAGACTTGATAGCCATTGCCTGCCAATACTTCTTGGATACCTACGAAAATCCTGATGCTGAAGATGGAATTGAAGATCAATACTTAGAGTTAGTAGGGAAGAGCTAATCTTGCACGAAGCTACTGAAGTTCCTTTAACACCTGGAAGTGCTGAAGCTCGAGCCTTGGGGTGTTCGTGTCACGTTCCGCCTGATTTTGAAGCGAAGTGGGATGGGGAAGGGTTTGATTTTGTGGGGCTTGTGGGTATGGATTTTAGGCGTTGGAGTTTGGCTGATGACCGCTTTAGGAAATCTCAGCAGGAATGCAATTTGCATAAGCGCGAGTTTGTTTTTGATTGGTCGCAGGACCCGCAGTTTTAAGGTTTTCTTTTTTCTTTTTCCGGCTCGAGCCTTTAGGGGTTCGGGCTTTTTCTTTTCTTATGAGAGATTTTTAAAGACAAGCCTTAAGGCATTTAGGAATTATTAGAAACTTTTAAGGAAAGCAAAATGACTAATGTTAGCTTGGTTGAACAAGGCAGCGGTAGCTGCGTTTGCACAAAAGATTCTTCTGGCAATCTGATTCCTGGTACAAGATGCGTTGTCTGGTGGGGGGTGTATGACAACAACACAATTGTTTATGACTATTGTGATGGCACCAATGGAAGCCAACCGACGGTTGTTGGTTGATTGTTGAGCTCGAGCCTCTTTGGGGGTTCGGGCTTTTTTTTATTTTAAAAAGAATTCGAAGCTCGAGCCTGACTAGGGTTCGGGCTATTTTTTTTGCCGAGCCAGCTTCTTTTAAAAGAAAGCTTTACAGCATTAAAAGGATATAGAACAAAATTAAAGTTCTAAATAAATTCAGTTCTTAAGGAGAACAAAATGACTAACACACAAACAAATACACAAGTAACTCAAGGCACTCAAGCTCCTCGCCGCAACAACGCAAGTCGCTGGAATCTAGATGACCGTCAACCAACCGTGTTTTTAGGCGAGAAAGGCACGTACCGCATTGAGATTCAGTGGTCACCTGCGTTGACCTTACGCTCAATCTACACTTTTCCAAACGAAGAACGCGCAACAGCATTTGCAAGTTCTCTTGTGACCAGCGGAAAAATCTACGTAGCGAAGTTCGTTAAGAGCTTTCCACTAAAAGAAGCAGCAGCCGAACCAGTACAAGCTTAATATCTAACTCCCTTAAAGCTCGAGCCCCTTAAAAGGTTCGGGCTTTTTTTATTTCAGGAGGACTTTAGAAGCTCGAGCCTAACTAAGGTTCGGGCTATTTTTTTGTCCTTTAAAAGATTTTTAAGAGCAAGCCAAAAGGCATTTAGAAGCTATTAGAAAAAATTTAAGGAGAAAAAAATGAATTACACAAACAAAAGCCGCAAACAAGACGAAAGAGATGAAAACAAAAAAGCAATAAGCAATATGGCAAGTCGAGTAAGCCCATTAAAACAAGGTAACACTAAGCTAATCAATGGCAACGTTCACACGCTTTGCCCTGTAACAAAAAGATGGTACGCCGCATAATCGTAAAGCTCGAGCCTAACGTTATTTTTAAAACCTTTTTTTAAAAGCAAGCCTAAAGGCATTAGAAAGATATAGAACAAAATAAGTTCTTAAATCCTTAAAGCTTAAAAGACTTTTTTAAATGAAAGCTTTACAGCATTAAAAGGATATAGAACAAGATTAAAGTTCTAAATAAATTCAGTTCTTAAAAGGAGAACAAAATGACTAACACAACTCAAACTCAAACACCTCGCCGCAACAACGCAAGTCGCTGGAATCTAAAAGCAGGTATGAGAGGCTACACATTCGGAAATAAAGACTCAGGTTTCCGTGTGCGTCTCCACTGGACTGAAAACCTAATACTGGAATCTATCTATTGCTTTAAAACACAAAAACAAGCCCAAAACTTCGCAAACTCTCTACGAACAAGCGGGAAAGTATACATAAGCAAGTGGGTAAAGAAATTTCCCAACCAAACCGCAGCGCAAGCTTAATAATCAAGAAGCTCGAGCCTCACGGGGTTCGGGCTTTTTTAGTTCCTGAAAGGAAACCATGCTAACAATACTAGCAGCCGTAATTGCAGGATCAAAAAGCCTGAACAGTTTAGATAAGATCTGCAAACCCTCAATCCTCAATAGCAAACAAACAGCGAGTGATGGTTGGGAAGGCTTTGAAGAAACCCTTTTGATTGATTCGGAGGTGAATTGGACGTTCAGCGAAATCCTCAACGGAAAAGAAATCGCCAGCATAGACCTCTCCCACCTGATCGAATACTGATGTACCAAACCCTGATGCTTCATCAAAACATAAAAATCGCCATTCAGAACCAATTAAAACCCGACCTCGGTAGCAACATACTCGAGTGTCTAGTCAAAGGAAACTTGAACAACGAAACTGGCTTAACACAATCGTTGATTGATAATTCAACCGTAACGTTCGACCCTTTAGACATGTGGGATTCATACCAAATTTCGTTAACGGCATTACCTGACGTTTACGTGGAATGGTACTACCGCGATTGGGATAAATGCTGGTACATCGACATTATGCCAAACGTTGCAAATCAACTCAATGAAAGGAATGATTATGAAATTCAAAATATTCTATAGCACGAAACCCACCTTCGGGATTTTGGGTCTAAATGAGCCTTCTGAACTGGTTGAGTTGGGCACCATTGAGTGCGAAAAACTCTCAATGGTGTTCGAGTTGATGCAAGACGAACATCCCCTTTCAGACCAAGCTGAAGCGTTAGGCTTACATAACTCTATGAGTGTAGGCGATGCAATCCAAGACGATCTTGGGCATATGTACTTAATTTCAAGCAAGGGCATTGTGCCTTTGTTTGAAAGGGAAAATAGTTTTCTAATTAACGGGAAAATATATCAGATGGCCTTTTTTTAAAAAGGCTATCACCTTCCTTTATTTAAACAATAAGTACTGGTCTAGATTTAAGGAACGATGCTCGAGCCGAAAAAGCAAACATACTTTTTAAAAAGCTTAACAGCAAAAAAATTGTATGAGCCCAAACGAAAAAGGAAACCAATTAGAAGAGCTACTTGACAACCTCGAGATTTTCGCCCTGCTTGGCGAACCAGAAGAACACCAAGATGAAATTAACAAAATGCTAGAGGAATACACCAAAACGCCTCTCAGTAACTAAGTACATCCCAGTTAAGTCTTAGATAGTAATAGCTGCAAGAGATTTGAG
>CAZWJZ010000374.1:0-4614 GCA_964634665.1 uncultured bacterium
TCAGCTGAGCGCATTAGGCAAGATAATGAGGCCTTTAATTACGAGCCTAACAAAGCTTTTTTATTTACAGCAGAAATGATTTACCCGTGGATGTTTGAGCAGTACAAGAATTTAATACCCATGAAAGAAGCTGCTCAGATTCTTGCTGAGAAAACTGACTGGCCCTCACTTTATGATTTAAAGGTATTAAGCCAAAATAAAGTACCTGTCGCAGCAGCGCTTTACTTTCATGATGTTTATGTGCCTTTAGAATTAAGTCTTGAAACGGTAAAGCAGGTTCCTAACATAAAAACTTGGATTACCAATGAGTACGAGCATAATGGCTTAAGGGCAGATGGTGAGCGTGTTTTAGATAAGCTGATTAACTTGCTTGCAGAGTAATACGCTGTTGATTTTATAGTTCGTTCTTTTCAAAGCTAGAAAGAGGGGTTATGCATGCAAGAGCATTCTGTACAAACACCTGATGGCATAACACTAGTTACACAGTCTTGGTTAGTAGATAACGCTAAAGCCAGCCTTGTTATTGCGCATGGCTTTGCTGAACATACAGCGCGATATGCACATGTTGCAGAAGCACTCAATGCCCATTTCTTCAATGTTTATGCGCTTAACTTTAGGGGGCATGGTAACAGCAAAGGTGAAGAGGCTAACATAAAGGCTTTCTCTGATTATTTACAAGATTTAGATAGCTTTATGAATACACTCAGTGATATTCCTATGCCACGATTCTTACTGGGTCACAGTATGGGAGGTGCTATCGCCAGTCAATACGTGCAGGCAAACCCAAACGTTTTTGATGGCCTTTTGTTAAGTAGTGCTTTTCTAAAAAATGCAACCAAAGTCTCCCCTGTGCTCTTAGCCCTTTCAGGTGTTGTCAGCAGCTTACTACCTTCACTAGGCGTTAATAAGTTAGATACTAACCTGATTTCAAGAGACAAAGCCGTGGTTGAAGCTTACAAAAACGACCCGCTTGTTTACAACGGTCAAACCAAAGCTCGCTTGGGTGCAGAGCTACTCAAAGCAGGCTCTAAAGTACTAGAAGACGCCAGTAAGATAAACTTGCCCATTTTAATAATGCTCGGCACAGCAGACCAAATTGCTAGCCCTGAAGGTAGCCAAACACTCTTTGATACCGTAAGTTCACAAGACAAAACCCTAAAACGTTACGAAGGTCTTTATCACGAAATACTAAACGAACCCGAAAAAGAAACGGTAATTGAAGACATACTCGAGTGGTTAGACGCTCACAGCTAAAGATTGTTTACTCCAACTAAAAAGGATAGCTACTCAAATAAAAAGTAGCCATCCTTTTTTTATTTTTACTTAAGGCTTAGCCTCGTTTGCCTTCGTCTCGTCCAGCAACCAAATAGTCGGTGTATTCTTTAAAGCCTTCTTCGTCTCCTTTTACAAGGTAAGCGGCTTGTTTTGACCATGTGACTATGCTTGGTGCAAAGTTGAGTCCTGAGCCTTCTATGGCTGAGCGTAATTGGGTTTCTGAGGCAGCTTCTAACTCTTCGAAAGTTCTTATGCCTGCTTCAAGTAGGGCAGCGTTCATTTTTGGCCCTATGCCTTCAATGCGGGTTAAGTCATCAGCTCTACCACGACTTCCACCTGTGGTTGCTTGGCTTAGCTTATAAACCCCACGGGTGAAACGGCGTGCTTCTATAATCCATTCATCATAGAAGGCATCTTCTGAACCAATGATTTCTTTTAAGCGTTCTTCTGGTAGCTCTGATAAGTCTTTGAAAGTGAGGATACCTGCATCCCAGAGTTTTTGTTGATTTGCGTTGCCTATGCCTTCAATAACACCTAGCGGGTCACGGCCTTCAGGTACAACATCAGCTCTAAAGACACGACTGCGTGTCACTTTGTAACCAATAACTTCTTTTTTCTTGCGTGCTTTACGCTTTGGCTTAGGTGCGGCAGGTGCAGCAGCGGTTTGAATATCTGCTTGTGCTGCTGGCGCTTGGCTTACAAGGCTAGACTCGAGTCCTGAAATGCGGTTGTCACGCTCGGCTAGACCTGCACGCAAGTTAGCCAGTTCAGCTTCTAGGCTTACATTGCTATCAGCTTCTTGAGCAGCTTTTAGGCTTAGCTCGAGTTCTGCTAAGCGGGCGTTACGGGCGTTTAGGTCACGTCTTAAGTTATCTAGCTCGCTTGTATCTACAGCTGCGGGTTTTGCGCTTACAAGTTTTGTTTCGAGTTCAGCCATTCTGTTTGTGCGAGCGCTAAGTTCGGCTGTTATGTCGTCACGTCCTTGACGGCTTGCGCTTAAGTCTGCTTTAGCAGAGGCAAAGTTTAGTTCGAGTTCAGAAATGCGAGCATCACGGTTTTTAAGGTCTGTCCGTAAAGCATCTAAGTCTGAAGTATCAGTTGTTGTTGTAGAAACGAGCTGCGTTTCAAGTTCAGCCATTCTGTTAGTACGAGCTGAAAGTTCTGCTGTTATGTCTTCACGACCTTGACGGCTGGCTGCTAGGTCGGCACGTAAAGATAATACTTCGCCTTCGAGTGCAGCCATTCTGTCAGTACGGGCGGCAAGTTCTGTGCTTATATCTTGACGACCTAAACGACTAGCATCTAAGTCTGCTTTGGCAGAAGTAAAGTTTGCTTCAAGTTCAGAAATGCGAGCATTACGGTTTTTAAGGTCTGCACGTAAACCCTCTAGTTCAGCTTCAAGTTGACCTGCTTTACCATTTGATGCTCTAAAGCTGGCAAGTTGCGCTTCTAAATCAAGAATGCGGGCATCACGATCATTAATGGTATTACGTACACTGCCAAGCTCGAGTTCTAAATCTGATGCTTCTGTGCCACTTTGTTGCATGTTGGCAAGCTCGAGTTCTAGTTCTGCAATGCGGCTGTTACGGTTACTAAGGTCTGCTTTTAGGTTATTTATTTCTACTTGGAAGCTTTCTACATCGCTAGTGTTTGCTTGCAAGCTCGAGTAGTCTGCTTCTAGTAAGCCTAAGCGCTGGTCGCGTTCAACTAGGCTGCTGCGTAGTCCTTCGAGTTCACCTAAACGCAAGTTTAGTTCGCGGTCTTTGTCAGCTTGAGCATTTTCTAAGTTTAGTTTTAGCTCTGCAAGACTGCTGTCTTTTGCTTTGAGTTGCGCGTTGTAATCGCCTAGTTTGGCTTCTAAGTCAGTAGCTTTAGCTTCAGCGGATTGCAGGCTTGCTAGGCGGGCATTGTAATCTAATTTTAGTTTACCTAAGTCGGCGTCTAGCTCAGCTAGGCGGGCTTTGTCTTTATCCCAGTCACCTAGTTGTAATTTTAGGCGTTCAATTTCAGCATCTTTTTCTGCCATGCCTAAGAGTTTTGTTTCGAGTGAAGCCATGCGGTTAGTGCGGGCTGAGAGTTCTGCACGCATATCTTCACGACCTAAACGGCTGGCATCTAAGTCTGCTTTTACACCTGAAAAGTTAGTTTCGAGATCAGCGTAGGCACTGTTGCGAGCGTTTAGGTCGGCTCTTATGCCGTCTATTTCTGTGCCCCTGTTGTTAAAGCGGGCACTAAGCTCATCGTATTTTGTTTTCCAACCGCCACCAAAGATTGATTTGAGTAACCAAGCAAGCATGGCAGCTAGAATGGCTGCTAAGAGTAGACAGATGAGTATTTGCCCTAAAAGCCAAGGCATGCCGTTAAAGAAGCCAAAAATTGCAGCTATGATTAGGCCGATTATAAAAAGTGTAACCAGCGCCCAAAATCCATTCATTATTTACCATCCTCACTAAAGGGTATAAGTGGCTCTACCGTTAGGTTGTTAATGACACTGACATCTGGCGATACAGCATCTTTAACGTAAGCCTCAATAGCATCACGTTGTTCGTTACTAAGCGTCACACCTGAAAGCGTCAGGGTTTCATCTTCAAGACTTAAACTTGCACGATTAATATCAGCACAAACCGTTGGCGCAACCCCTAAAACATTACTTAAGTAACTAGGAGACTCGAGTCCTGCGTTTAGCGTAATGACATTTTCTACGGTTTTGTCAGCAAAGACGCTCGCTGCGAATTGCTTGTCATCTTCATTTGCAAGCATACCCGTTAAGCGTACATTGCTTGCTGTGCAGTCAATTCGCAAACTAGGTGAAGCCACGGTGGGTACAGCTGGTTCTGGCTCGGCGACACTCACGGTTGCATCTGGTGTAGGGGTAGCTTCTGCTTCACTTACAGCTACGCTTGCTTCAGGTACAGGGGTAGGTTCAACAACTCTAAGGTTATTTATAACGCTGATTCCAGGCCCTGAGGCTTCGACAAAAGTGTTACCTATGATAGCTTTTTGTTCTTCACTATCAACTAGGCCGTTTAGCGTTATGGTGGTACCGCGAATATCCAATTCAGCATCTGTCGTAGTAGCAGCAAAGTTAGGTACTTGATCAATAACGCTTGTTAGCCACGCTGGCGCAGCTACATTGGCTGAAGCGATAAGACCACTTTCTACTGTTGTTGCAATGCTGCTGGTGTTATCTGTAACCACATTTGCTGTGCCCGGAGCAACTTGCCCTCTCACACTAACAGTATCATCACTAATGCGAATGTTTAGACTTGGGTCAGCAAGCTCAACAACCACAGGTTCTGCTTCCGGCTCAGGTTCCTCATCTACCTCAGGCTCTGCAAC
>CAZWJZ010000375.1:0-4609 GCA_964634665.1 uncultured bacterium
AGCGGGTACCAACAATACACCTTGGAGATTGAGATGATTTTCAAACACCCTCTAACAATAAGCGCTTCAGGTGCAGTTGCACTACCCTTAAGACCACTCATGACACCAGAAGACATAGCCGCAGCTTCTTAGAAAAACCCTACTTTTAAAGCACCAGGGCAGTAAAAACTAAGTAAAACTACAATTCAATCTAAGTTTAGACATATTATGAAGAGCCTAGACTTTTTCTCTATGACCTAAACACTCGAGCTTTTGGTGTAAGTTTGTCTGGGTTTGTATTTAGCGATGTTCTATTTTTGTAAGAATAGGTTTTTCTCAGGAGACTTGTTTGCGTAATTACTGGTTGCATATAAAGCTGTTTGATCGTAACATTCGTTTTTTTCTATTGGCAACAGCCTTTCATGGCTTTGTCTTTTTTGGTATTTATACTTTACTACTTAATCTCTATCTGCTGCGTTTGGGTTATGGGCCAGAGTTTATTGGTCTGGTGAATGGCATTGGTCCCCTCATGATGGCCTTGGTAAGTCTGCCGGCAGGCCTACTTAGTCGCCGTTGGGGTAGTCGCCGTATGATGATTATGGGTTATATGGTAACGGCCTTAAGTTTAGGGGCATTACCTTTAGCTGGCTTTTTGCCTGAAGCTGCGCGTGGTATTTGGATTATTGGTTCTTACGCACTGAGTTGGGTGGCTGGCGCATTTTTAGTTGTGAATTCTAACCCTTACATGATGAGCTGGACAGGTCTTAAAGAGCGTAATTATGCTTTTGCCATTCAAGCAGCCATGTTTCCTTTAGCTGGGGTTTTAGGTAGCTTTTTAGGAGGGAGCTTACCCAGTCTCTTTGCTACCTTAGGAGGCATAACACTCGACTCTGCTATTCCTTACCGTAATGCTTTGCTGGTTGCTGCAGTTATTGATTTATTGGCAGCAGTTGCTATGTGGCAAACAACCGAAAATTCTGAAGCTAGGCTGGCGCAAAGGTCAATTAGTGGGCGTAGCTCGTTGCCTCCTTTGCGCTTAATAACTCTTTTTGCCTTAGTTTCTTTTCTAATAGTTATGGGCGAGTGGACCATGCGGGTTTACTTTAATGTTTATCTTGACAGCGCACTTCGGGTTCCTACCTCGCTGATTGGATTGTTAGCGGCGGGGGCTTTATTGATGGGTTTATTGGCGTTATTTTCGCCTAAAGCTGCAGACTTGTTAGGAAAAAGCGACTTATTTTGTGTGGTTACTTGGGTATTTCTATAGCATTTTTACCGCTTATTTTTATTCCTCATTGGTTGGCAGTTGGTCTGGGCTATATGGCTATGATTGCTTCTTTGTCCTTTTTTAACCCTACTTTTGGGGTGTTTAGTCAAACGCTTGTTGAGCCGCAGTGGCGCACTATGATGTCTAGCAGCATAGCTACGTCTTTTGGTATCGCTATTGCCTTAACGTCTCTTGGGGGTGGCTTTATTATTTCAAGCTTTGGTTTTCAAGCCTTATTTACGGTGGGGGCTGGGGTGGTTTTGTTAGCAGCTTTAATTGCTTGGCGCTTCTTTCCAAGTGACTACGTGGTGGTTACAGATACTGCTTTAACTGCTGAAACCTAAGCTTGCTTTAAGCGTTAACTTAGATCAGTTATTCCAGCATGCGTCCCTTAATAGCTTGGGTGTATAAGCGCTAAAGTAAAAGGATGAATGAAGAGTTATCAAAAGCAGAATTAGGCCTAAAGTGAAGAGTGGAGGAATTTCTACTGCTTCAAGCCTTTTTTATGCAATATTTGATGTTCCGAAAGTTTATTACGGTGCCATTTTTGATTCTTGGCACACGCTCAACATTTCCCAATAAGTTTCTCTATAGCAGGTTTGCACCATACTGAATGGGTCTATCCGTAAGCTTCGCCCTGTACTTCGTGACTCTTTCTTAAAAGCCTTTAGCCAAGAACAGTCCTGAACCACAGGAGCGTAGCGGCTATGAAGGTCAATACTGAGCAATCAAAGACTAGGGTAACTTCACTAGAAGCGAGTCCTATCATGCCTCTAGCTCAAGGCTGTTTTGCTCGGGTGAATTTGCTTATAAGCAAATTCACCCGAGAGATACTTAGAATAGGCAATAGCGACAGTTTTGATAATAAACTCCCTATTTAAATGCAAAGATAAGACAGTTTGGTTAGCATCAATATTACTTCTTTGCGTCTAAAAATCTTGTTCGAGAAAAACCGTTAGAAACGGCAAAGATCACCTTGCGATATCTTTGTCACTAATCTTTAGTTTGGGTTTAAATATAGTTGCCAGGCTTGTTAATGAGGAATCATATAGTTCCTAATCAATTCCCATTAATCCTAATGAGATGTGCATTTAAATCCTGCGCAGTATGCTGAGAAGCAAGACCTACTATAAGGCTCTGCTTTAATTGCTTGCGTCAGTTTAATTTAGAAGGTGATGCATGTGGAGAGAATAATTTGACCCATAACCCAACCGTCAATTGGCGTAGTTACAGTCGTGACTTACTCGCCACTATAAGCCTTGTTTGGCAAGCTAATCCCTGGCAAACATTAATTATTGGCTTTTTTAGCTTTGTGCAAGCCTTTATCCCTGCCATTAACCTTTGGATTACTAAATTACTGCTGGACGCTGTAGCAGAGGCAGTAAACGGGCAATTTGTTAGTGTAACTGAAGCTTTTACGCGTCTGTTCAGTTTATTAGTTTTACAAGTTGCAGTAGGGGCACTCTCAAGTCTGTTCACAACCATTCAAGGAGCTATTCGTGAGCTTTTAGGTGATAGCCTGCAAAATAAGATTAGTCTTAGGATTTTAGATAAGGCTGGTAGTTTAGAGCTTGCTCAATTTGAAGATGCGGACACTTATGATGCCCTACAAAACGCTTACCGTGAAGTAGGCTCACGCCCACTTGGTGTTTTTACACAACTCATTTCCCTCTTTCAGTCGCTCATCACCCTTGGTTCAGTTAGTGCGCTCATGGCGCAACTTGGCTGGGCAGTAGTGCCACTTATTCTTATTGCCAGTATTCCTGGTGTTTTTGTAAGCAGTAAATTTGGCTCGCAGAATTATCGCCTCTTACGCCGCCGTGCCCCCGATGCTCGAGTGCAAAATTATTTAGGGCAGCTTTTAACTTCAGATGAAGCTGTGAAAGAAGTTAGGCTTTTTGGTTTTGAGAATTACTTGCTATCACGTTGGCAAATGTATTATCAAAAATTCAGAACAGAATTTGTTTCACTGGTTAGGCGTCGCAGTGCTTGGAGTTTTGGGTCCTCACTGATCTCAGCAGGACTGATTGCAGTTGCTACCCTCACAGTTCTTAGACGTGCTGCACAGGGCGTGCTTAGTGTGGGGGATTTTGGGCTTTTTATTCAAGGTATATCACAGCTTCAAAATCAGTTCTCTAATTTACTTTCGGGCTTTACGGGTATTTACCAGAACCTGCTATACATGCGAAATTTATTTGAATTTTTAGAGCTACCAGGTCGAGATTTTGATGCTGGTGAACAATGGCAAGGGCGTATTGAAACCATTGAATTTCAAAACGTAAGTTTTCGTTACCCACTAACTGAACAAGATGTGCTTAAAGATGTTTCGTTTATTATAGAGCGCGGCCATGCACTTGCATTGGTTGGCGAAAACGGTGCAGGTAAAACTACCTTAGTTAAACTTTTAACCCAGCTTTATGAACCCAGCTCAGGATGCATTCTTATAAATAAGCAAAATGCTAACCGCTTTAGTCCTAGCAGTTTACAAGAAGAAATGAGTATTATCTTTCAAGACTTTGGACAGTATCAGATGACAGTACGTGAAAATATCGCCCTCGGACGTGCCGAATCACTTGCTGCTGATGATGAAAGCTTAAAGGATGCCAGCCAGCGCGCTGGAGCTAGTGAATTTATTGAAACTCTACCTGAGGGCTATGACAATATGCTTGGGCGTTGGTTTAAGGGAGGCCAAAATCTATCGGGAGGGCAGTGGCAACGTTTGGCACTCTCAAGACTCTACTTCCGCGATGGTTCTGTACTCATCTTTGATGAACCAACCGCAGCATTAGACGCTAATGCTGAATTTGAAGTAATCGAAGCCTTACGCCAACAAGCTAAGGAACGCATTACTATAATTATCTCGCACCGTTTTAGCACCGTAAGAATGGCAGATAAGATTATTGTGCTTAAAGGGGGTGTCATTTCAGAAGCAGGGTCTCATGAGGAACTTTTAGAAGCAAGAGGAACTTACTCTCAGATGTTTAAGTTACAGGCACGAGGCTATCTAGAAGGCTATTCAAATTAGGAGCAGGTTTTAACGGCTTTCCGTGCTTTCGGAAAGCCGTTAAAACCGAACAAATGAAAAGTAAGTTTCATAAGTGACAGCTCGAAAATCTTAGAAACAATATCCAGAACAAGGTTTTTTATTTTGATGCCTTTTCTAAAAAACACCCAAAAAAATTGAACCCACCTTCTTACGAAACTTATGGGCGGAATGTTCGGTTTAACCAGCAGCACCGACAGAAGAAACAAATCCACAAGCTGAAGAAACACAGATTCCTAATGCAAATCTACCAACCGTTAGCACGCTACCTGACTTAAACACCCCAACAACGGTTACAACCCTACCTGACTCAACAGGCA
>CAZWJZ010000376.1:0-4579 GCA_964634665.1 uncultured bacterium
ATAAAAAAAGACTTGGCTGACCATTTCGTGGAGGTCCGTATTCGCGTACTGATTCTTTATAATTTCTTAGCCATTGTTCATGATTTAATGAAGGATTACTATTATAAGTATCATCAATAATGACTAAGTTACCCGCCCGCTTAAACTCGAGCCTGCCACCCTCCATACTAGCTTCTTCTATGCGTAGTGCAGCTTGGTTTAAATCAAGCTCGAGGGTTTCGGCTAGTGCCAGCGCTGCAACAGCATTTGCTGCCATGTTCTTTCCTATGCTAGGTAAGCTTAGCTTAATGCTTTTGTAGCTTAAGTGTTTTTCATCATCACTTAATTGACCTGTGAAATCAGCAGCTTCTAAGCCATAGCTTTGAAACTTAGCAATGTGTTGCTTAACAAGTGGGCTTGCTTGGCTACTAACAAACGCTTTTGCCCCCAGTGAAAATATATCTGATTTTTCTTTAGCAACGCCTTCTATGCTGCCTAAGGCAGCTAAATGAGCAGGACCTACATTTGTAAGAATGCCGTGACTAGGTTTTACCAGCTTTACCAATTGCTTCATTTCACCTACGTGATCAATGCCAAGTTCTAGGACAAGTATTTGGTCTTTATGGTAAAGCGCGTGCCTAACGAGACTCTGAGCCAAAGCAAAAGTAGTATTAAAATTACCAGGACTAGATTGAGCATCTAAGGCTGCAGCTACGAAGGTTTTAGTACTTGTTTTTCCAGCTGAACCCGTAATACCAACAACAGGCCCAGTGATATGCTCTCTTGCCCAAGCGCCAAGCTTAAGTAAAAGCTCAGCAGCATTAGCAACCACAAGCGCATTAGAATGCTCACGATCTGAAACAACAAAAGCAGCACCCTTAGCTAAGGCATCATCAGCAAAGCGAACACCATGTACGCTTTCACCAGCTAAGGCAAAAAAGATGTCATTGGCTTCTAAACGCCCCGTATGAAAAGCAACGCCAGAAGCAGTTAGACCTTCAAACTGCCTTGGTAGATCAATACCAGCAAGACGAGCTACCAAAGCAGCTGATAAGCTAGTATTCATGCAACGCGACCCTTCACACCTAACCTCCGAAACTTAATTTGAAACCGAAACAGGCAAATTCAATAAAGGCGCTAAATCATTTAATGTGCGACCAAATAAAGGCGCAGCTACAACCGTACTCGAGCCTGATGTGCGTGGTTTTTGTACCGTGACAATCATGGTTATTTTGGGGTCATTTGCAGGCACAATACCCGCAAAAGTCACGTTGTAATCTCCATCAATGTAGGTACCTGTTTTAGAGTCAAAAATATCTGCAGTACCGGTTTTGCCTGCCACGGAAATACCTGAAACCATGCTTTTCTTTAGATTGCTTTGACCTACAACATAGGTCATCATGGTCATAATGGCATCGGCAGTGCCTTCAGATAAACGCTGTTGAGGGCTTGGTACGCTGTCACCTTCCACCAGATAGGGGGTAACGTAATACCCTTTATTTGCAAAAATACTGTAGTTGGCAGCGAGCTGAAGATTGGTGGTAGAAAGACTCTGACCAATGGTTATAGATGCCTTATCTTGATCAAACCAAGGGGTATCTCTTAGCGTGCCATCACGACTATATATAGAGGGTACTTGAATGCCTTGACCAAAACCAAAATGAGACAGCCATGCGTACAAATCTTCATCACTAAACTCTTGAGATAAGCGAATCATACCGGTATTCGAAGAATACTTTAGGACATCCCAAATATTTAACCAAGGTTCATGTTGCACCACATCAGAAAAGGTTTTATCGCCTACGCGAAGTGTCATGGGTGATTCCACCAAGCGATCACTCGGCCAGCGTTTACTCTCTAAGGCAGCAGCCACAACAAAAGGCTTCATAACTGAACCCGGTTCAAAGGTATGTAAAAACGCTTTATGCTGAATGATGCTACGATCTGTAACCAAATTTTGCTTATTAGGGTCAAACTCAGGGTAACTCGCTGCTGCCAAGATACGCCCTGTCCCTGCTTCTAAAATAACAATAGAACCATTCTCAGCCTCAAACTCCTGAATGGTTTCACGTAAATTCTTCTGCGCAATAGCCTGCATGCGAGCATCAATAGTTAAAGTGATGGTTTCACCCTCAGTAAGACGCGGATCTAAAGTAAACTCGAGTCCTTCTAAACCGTAATTGCCACCGTCTTGCTTTTTGCCACTAAAGCCAATGATGTGTGCCCCAATATGATTCATGGGGTAGCGTCTTGATTCGGCTGGACCTTCTGCCAGTACAGTTCCATCGTGGGTTTGAATGAGACCTCGGTAAGGAGCATCAACGGGTATGTCAGGCCATGAGGGAAGTAAAATTTGTTGTTTGGAAAACCCATAGAAGGCTAAGGCTAAGGGCCCTATTAGAAAAAGCCATAATACGCCACGGCGTCTCATTCTCAGCCCTCCAGATTTTTTGCTACTGACTTTTTTTGCTTTTGAACTTTTGACTGTTTTTTTGCTTATTGCCATTGTGTGCTTAATTCCAGTTCTCGAGGTTCAAAGAAAACGATTTTAGGGGCTGGGCTTATGTCAACTATGAGTGCGTTGGTGGGCGAAGCAGTTGTAATCATGCCTTTTTCTTTTGCCCAAGTAATAATAGCTTCAGGGTTACTTAAACGACTAGCTTCTACGCGTTTCTGGCTTCTTAAGACAACAAGTTCTTGTTTGTAGCTTAATTTTTCACGGTGGGTTTGCAAAAAATGCTGACTGCTAACACCTAAAAAAGCCAAAATGAGTAACAAGAACAGATAGAGGCTTAGTAACTGCTTGGTCATTTTTGTCATAACTGAATCCTTTGAGCAACACGTAATTTGGCGCTTCTAGCCCGTGGATTAAGCTCACATTCTTCTTCAGTTGCGCCTAATGGTCTTTTGGTAATAACTTGCAAATAGCTAGAATTTTTAAAGAACTGCTTAACAATGCGGTCTTCTAAAGAGTGATAACTCATCACAACCATACGACCATCAGTAGCTAGCACATTTTGAGCTGCCACGAGAGCTCTTTCTAAAACAGCTAATTCATCATTAACATAAATTCGCAAAGCTTGAAAGGTTCGCCTTGCCGGATGATCACGTCTATAATTACCCTTAGGGTAAGCTTTAAAAACTAGCTCAGCTAAGGCTTGTGTTGTTTCAATTGGCTTTGAAATTCTAGCTTCAACAATGTTTCTAGCAATACGGCGACTATAACGCTCTTCACCGTATTTAAAAATAATAGCTGCGAGCTCCTCTTGCTCTAAGCTATTAACAACATCGGCAGCTGACTCGAGTTCGGGGCTCATACGCATATCTAATGGCCCTTCTTTACGAAATGCAAATCCGCGCTCTGCCTCATCAAGCTGCATAGAAGAAACCCCCAAATCAAATAAAACACCTGAAATTTTAGTTAGCTTGTGTGTTTTGAGGTAGCTTTCAAGATGCTCGAAATTGCCAAAACTATGCTTGAAGCGCTGCTCAGATTTATTGAAGCGTTCTGCTAACTTGCTCATAAAGCGTTCTGTTGATGGGTCTTGATCAATGGCCAAAACATTAACGCCTGCTTCTAATAAAGCAGTGCTGTGCCCACCTGCGCCAAAAGTGGCATCTACATACCACTCACCTTCTTGAAGCTGCAGATGCTCTAAGGTTTCTTTAAGCATGACAGGGATATGAGGTGCATGGTTTTGCTCAACAGTCATCCTACAAGCTCCCTTAGAAGTTCAGGTGAAGGCGGATTGCTCTGAATAGTTGCTAAGTTAGTAAGCCAACGAGACTCATTCCAGACTTCAAGTCGATTAGGTGCACCCGCAACAACAACATTGTTTTCTGCACCTGCAAATAAACGTAAGGTCGAAGGAATGCTCACGCGATTGCCTGAATCCATACTGAGTTCAGCAGCACCAGAATAAAAAAAGCGCACAAAATTTTGAGAATCTCTATCAGTAATGGGTAAGTCGTTAAGGCGATCGGTTATTTTTTCCCACTGTGTGACAGGAAAAACATATAAACAGCCTTCCATGCCACGAGTTGCCACCATGCCATTTTTGACGAAGTTGCGAAAAGAAGGCGGAATAATAACCCGACCTTTATCATCAACAGAATACTGAAACTCGCCAAACGGCACCCGAACCCACCTTAAGTTAAAAATTTTAGTATGATATGTTTGATTCTAAAACCACAAACCAAACGAGCATCAAGCTTTGAAATAAAGTTTAACACATATTCACCACAATTTCCCACTCTGCCCCACTAAACTACCCCTGAACCCCACAAATATGAAAAACTCCTCCCCCTAAGCCCCACTTAAACACCAAAAACAAGTTAAAAAAGACGAAATGTGGGTACCAAGATAAAACAAAAGCGCGACCAAAGTCGCGCTAGCAGGAGAGCTATAAGCCGGGTTCTGTCAAGTCTAATCATCTATCTAGGCTAGCTGTCACCAACTAGCTCGAGCAGTCGTCTTTGTTTTAAGGCCGGGTCAACCTAAACGTTCGGACTTTGCACCAAGTGGGGTTTACCTAGCTGCCTTTGTTACCAAAAGCACTGGTGCGCTCTTACCGCACCGTTTCAGCCTTACTAAAAGTCG